>JBBQQV010000058.1:0-10652 GCA_038215505.1 Lysobacterales bacterium | reverse complement strand
GGGCCGACGCGCTCGGGCGACTTCAAGACCTTGCCCATTCGCGAGGCACCCTCGGAGGTGGTCAAGTTGGCCTTGCGCGCCACCTCGGCCATTGGCGATGGCCTGTACGGCGTCGATCTGAAAGTGTTGGACGGCCGCACGGTGGTGATTGAAGTCAACGATAACCCCAGCATCGATGCCGGCGTCGAAGACGCCTATCTGGGCGAGGATCTGTACCGTCGGATCATGGATGAGTTCTTGCGCCGACTGGAGCGCAAGCGCTTGGGAATGCGCGAATGAACAACGATGCTCCGGTGGGCAGCAATGCTCCAAGGGACGGCGATGCTCCGTTACACAGCGATGCTCCTATGCACAGCCCTTTGATCGAGGGTCGCTTGAAACTGGTCGGTGTTGAACTCGATTACGCCGTGCGCGGTCGCGACGATGGCACCCCGCTGCTGTTGATCATGGGCCTGGGCATGCAGCGCGTGGCGTGGCCCGACAGTTTGCTGGATGCACTGGTCGCGCGCGGTGCGCGCTGCATCACCTTTGACAATCGCGATGTGGGTAACAGCACCCGTTACGATGCCTACGGCGCGCCGGCATTGCCCGCTTCAATCTTCGCGCGCTTGTTTAGACGTCGCCTGCGTCTTCCCTATAGCTTGGCGGACATCGCCGACGACGGTGCAGCTCTGTTGCATCATCTTGGCATCGAGCGCGCCCATGTGGTGGGCATTTCGATGGGCGGGATGATCGCCCAACACTTCGCTCATCGGCATCCGCAACAGACCAGCAGCCTGACTCTGATGTGCACCAGCAGCGGCCGCATGGGTTTGCCGCCGCCGCGCGCGCTGGTGATGCGGCAATTGCTGAAACGCCCGCGCCGTACGGTGTCATCGGAAGCAGCCGTCACTTACATGGTCAACTTGCTGCGCATCATCGGCAGCCCCGCTTATCCCACGGATGCCGCCGACCTCGGAAATCGATCACGCGCAGCGCTGAAACGCGCGTCCAGCGGCAATGGCATGACCCGCCAACTGGCGGCAATTCTCAATGATGGTGATCGCTCGGAACTGCTGCGCCATCTGCAGGCGCCCACCTTGATTCTGCATGGCAGCGCCGACCCGATGGTGCCCATCGCGCATGGCCTTGATCTGGCCCGCAAGATTCGCGGCGCACGCATGGAACGCATCGAAGGCTGGGGGCATGACCTGCCTGACGCGCTGGCGAATACCCTGGCCGACCTCGTGGTTGGCCATGTGCGTGCCGTTTAGCGAGGGCTGTGGATGGCCAGCGGTTGTGCAGGCGCCGGCGCCCGCCCAAGAATCTCGCCACTGGGTCGACAGGGCTCGACGCCAGCCATTGAAGGCACCTGCTGCAAACCGTAGGTGAATGTCGGAAAGGCGAGATCAGTCACGGCCACCCGGCCATAACCGCGGTAGACAAATCGCAGACGCTGGCCAAGCTGCCTTTGAAGCGGCCACTTTGACGCGCTAGCCTGCTTGCCGTGCGTTGCCCCTTCCACTTGGCTATCCTACAGTGTCAGGCAGCAGCCAAGAGGTTTTATGCCGATCTCGATTGGCGGTCAGCATGCAATGTCTCTTAATCGAGGGTGCCAGAATGCGCAAAAATGGACTTTGTTTACTGCTGCTGCCGATGGTCCTCGTGTCGCCCATCGCTGGCGCAGGCGAGTTCAGTGCAGCGGTGACCGCCGCACCCGGCGAAACGACGACCCTCAACATCAGCTTTGCTGGCGATGGCGTCACGGTTGAAACCGAGGTCAGCCTCAATTTCAGCAATACGTTCGTTGCGATCAGCAACCCCGTTGCGGTAAACGACTCGATTTGTTTGCGGGTCAATCCGACCCGCCTGCGCATCATCCCGCCCTCCGGGGGCAACACACCCCTGCCCACTGCCGCGACCACTTATTGCCGATTTACAGTGACCGTCTCGGCTGATGCGCCGCAAGGGCTGATCGCCCTTACTCCAGCCGAAGTGTTGTGTTTCAACGTCGATGCCAACGCTGAACCGTGTTCGTTGGCCGCTGGCGCCGGCATCACGGTTGCCGGCGAACCCTTGCCGCCGCCGTTGCCCACGGTGAGTTTTCAACCCTCTCCTGGAACATTGCTGACCTTCGCCGAGGGTCAGGTTCCGTCTACACCCGCACCGCCGCTCACGATCACCGTGATCGGCACCGGTGGCCAAGGCTTGGCCAGTCTCTCTGCCTGCTCCATCACCGGCAGTGGTGCCGACCGCTTCAGCGTTTCGCCCAGCAGCCTGAGTATCGGCGCTTCGACGACGCAGAGCGTGAGCGTTGGCTGCAATTACCCGAGTGCAGATGCGCTGGCGACGCTCACTTGCATCGAGATTGACGCCAACAGCCCGGCACCGGGTGTCGCTCGCTCCTTCAACCTGCGCTGCCCGGCGGCTCCGCCACCACCACGCAACCCGATCATCAGTTCCGTTCCTGCGTCAGGCTCGACGTTCAACACCTCCTCCGGCGCGTTCGGCGCGCTGGGTACTGCGACGATCAGCCTGTTTGCGTCAGGTGCCAATGCCGGCGGCGTCACCACCATTAGTTGCTTTGGCTCGGGCGAGGCGCAATTGGCGGCACTGCCTGGTACGCCAGCCGGACTCGGACCCGTCACCCAGACCGTGGTGGGAACCGCTCAGCCCACCAGCATCCGCGTCGGTGTCATCCTGAGCGGTGCGGCGCAAACACCCGCCGGCACAATCACCTGCGCTGTGAGTGGCCAGCCTTCGCTTAGCTTTACGATCAACGCGCCACAATTTGGCGGCATCGGTCCCATCATCAGTCCGCCACCACCGTCAGGCGGACCACCTCCCGGGCCTTTGCCAATTCCGACCTTATCGCAGGCCTGGCTGCTGGCTTTGGTCAGTCTATTTGGCTTGGTCGGCCTGTTGGTGCGACGGCCAGGAGGTTAGTTGACGACTTGATCGCTACCCAGCTTCAGCGCCTTCAATAGCTTGGCACTTCCGCTTGCTTCGACGAGCGTCTTGAGATGGTGCGGAGGCCCTTTGCTCCAAATGAGATCGCACTCAACGCAGCCGTAAAACCGATGGCTCGACCAAAGTGGCACGCAGCGTTCCAGCGCAAACAAACGCAAGCCTTTTGGATAGAAAGAAGCGGCATTTGGGGCAGCTTCAAAGTGCCCTACGACCGAGCCACCCAAAATACTGGTGGAACCGCAAGCGGGGCATTCGCTGGGAGCATCGGAAGAGATCACTGGGTGCCACCAAGCTGCCGAGAATCTCTTTGGATTCGGTGCTTGCGGAGATCAGCAACGTTTTGGTGCGTGCGATGAGCCATGACCCTCTGCAACCTCGAGAATTGGAAGCAGCAGCCTATTTCAACAGCTTGCGATGCGAGTGCACCGACATCACGATGCCAAAGCCGGCAAGCAAGGTCACCGCCGAGGTGCCGCCGTAGCTGAGCAAGGGCATCGGCACGCCAACCACGGGCAACAAGCCGGACACCATGCCCACATTGACGACCACGTAGACCAGAAAGGTCAATCCGAGTGCGCCGGCGACCAGCCGTGCAAATACATCACGAGCTTCAGCAGCAATCCACAACGTGCGTGCGGCGATCAACAAGCACAAAGCGAGCAGCAACAAAATGCCGATCAGTCCAAATTCCTCGGCGAACACCGCGACAATGAAATCAGTGGTGTGTTCGGGCAGAAAGTCGAGCCGTGACTGCGTGCCCTCGCCCCAGCCTTTACCAAACAAGCCGCCAGAACCCACCGCGATCTTGGATTGAATGATGTTCCAGCCAGTGCCCAAACGATCCGCCTCGGGATCGAGAAAGGTGATCAGGCGAGCGCGCTGATACTCACGCAGGCCAAACCAGCCAAAAGGCGCGATCAATAAGGCCAGCGTGCCCAGCAACGCCACCCGCCACCAAGCAATACCTGCGAGAAAAATCACAAACACGCCGCTGGCGGCGACCAGCAAAGCGGTTCCCAAGTCGGGTTGGATCGCGATCAGCGCGGTGGGAATCCCTACAAACACGGCGCATACGAGCAATGCGGTCCAGCCGGGGGCTCTGGTTTCGCGATGCAGATACGCGGCCACCATCATTGGCACAGTGAGCTTCAGCAATTCGGCCGGCTGCAGGAAGAAAAAACCCAGATCGAGCCAATGGCGACCACTGCGGCCAGTGCCAAACACCGGCACCACCAGCAACAGAGTCAAACTGGCGGCATACAACCACGGCGTCCAGATTCTCAGCTGCAAGGGCGGCACGCGCGATATCAACCACATCGCCGCCAGCCCGGCACCGACCCGCGCGCCTTGCGATACCACCAACGGTACGCCACCGGCAGCGCTATAGAGAATCAACAAGCCCGCTGCCAAGAGCATCAACAGACCGATCAGCAATGGCACGTCGACCCGCGGTGCCAGTAGACGCTTGGCCAGATCCAGCAAGAGCGAGGCAATGCTCATCGCGCAATCCCACGCAACAACCACGCATCCAGAATCCGCCGCGCTACGGGTGCGGCCGCGCGTGAGCCCGAACCACCCGACTCCACCACCACCGCCACCGCGATCGTCGGTGCGTAAGCCGGTGCAAAGGCGATGAACAGGGCGCGATTGCGCAGATTGAACGGCAGCAGTTCAAGATCGACGGCCGCATCGCCGGTGCGTCCCACCCGTTGCGCGGTGCCCGTTTTGCCGGCGATCAAATAGGGAGCCCCCACTGCGGCCGCGCGCGCGGTTCCCGTCGGCCCGTGCATCACTGCGACCATGCCCTCGACAACCGCGTCGCGCATGCGCAGGTCAGCCACCGCAATGCCCACCTTGGTGCGCACCGGCTCATCGATCACTGCCGCATCAAACCCGTGTTGCGTGGCTCGCAACAAGCGCGGCGGAAAGCCGCTGCCGCCAACCGCGAGCAAGGACGTCGCCTGCGCCAACTGCAAAGGTGTGGTGACCCAAAAGCCTTGGCCGATGCCAGAGATGACGGTTTCACCCGGATACCAAGTCACCCCTTGCGTGGCTTGCTTCCATTCACGCGAGGGCAGCACGCCGGCGGCGTCACCAGCCAAATCAATTCCTGTCGGCGAGCCAAAACCGAATCGCTGCATGTACGCGCCCATGCGATCAATGCCCATATCCACGGCGGCCGAGTAGAAGTAGGTGTTGACCGACTGCGCCAGCGATTCGCGCAAGTCGACATAGCCATGACCACCTTTGCGCCAATCGCGATATTCGCGCCCCTGTCCAGGCAAGCGATAGGCACCGGTCGACAACACCCGATCCTCGGGTCGGCGTATGCCCAACTCCAGCGCCGCTAGCGCGACAAAGGGTTTAATCGTTGAGCCCGGCTCATAGCCACCATTCACCGCTCGATGGAACAGGGGTCGCGATTCCGAATGCAACAAGGCGGCGTATTCCTCGCGACCAATGCCATTGACGAAAGGATTGGGGTCAAATCCCGGCAGACTGACCATGGCCAGCACATCGCCATTACGCGGATCAATGGCCACCGCCGATCCGTGCTGGCCCTCAAACGCTGCCGCTGCTGCTTGTTGCAACTCAGCATCAACGGTCAAGTAAAGATGCTCGCCGGAAGAGGCAGGCGTGCGCTCCAAGACCCGTAAGGTGCGACCCTCGGCATTGACCTCCACATGCTCGAATCCAATTTCACCATGCAAGCGACCTTCGTAGTGCCGTTCGATACCGGACTTGCCTATGTGAGTCGAGCCGCTGTAGCGAGCCGGATCCAGCGTCTCCGCATCCTCGGCATCGATGCGCGCTACGTAGCCGATGACATGACCGAAAAGGTCGCCGTACGGATAGCGTCGAGTGAGATAGGGCACCACATCAACACCGCTGAAACGATGTCGATTGACCGCAAACCGCGCAACTTCGGCCTCACTCAAGCGGAACTTTAGTGGCACAGACTGGAATCTGCGCTCGGCCTTCCAGCTGGCCCGAAAGCGCAGCAACTCGTCTTCACCGATGGGCAACAACTGACCCAGCCCACGCAACGTCTCCTCCAGATCGGTCACTTGCTCACGAATCAGCTCCAAGCGGTAGGCCGGCACGTTGTCGGCGAGCAAGCGCCCGCTGCGGTCATAGATCAGGCCACGCGCTGGGACGATGGGACGCAGCTTGATGCGGTTGTCGTCAGAACGGGTCAGGTATTCCTCGTGCTGGACGATTTGCAGCCAAGCAAAACGACTACCCAATATTGCAATGGCCACAACCGCCAACAGGAACGCCACCAGCGCACGCCGGCGAAACATCGCGTGCTCAGCGACGGCGTCGCGCAGAAACCGCGGCCTAAGCAACAGAGCCATTTCGGATCAGAGGTCGCGCACGCGCAAGCGCAGCCGGAGCCCATCCAGCAGCAGAAACAGCCACGGCCACAACAGCGTTCCCACGACGGGCGCCAGCCAGAACGTCAGTGGTGGCAGGCCCTCGCCACTGAAGGCGCGGATACCCAAGGTCACTACGCGATCATTGAGCAGCAGTGCAAACACCGCAACCGCTTGCTGGGACAAGGGGAAAAAACGTAACCGTGCGCGAAAGCGCAGAACCAGGAACGCAATGATGGTCAAGCGCAACGCTTGTTCTCCAATCAAGGTCCCAAAAACGACATCGGCGGCAAGGCCGATCAGAAACGCAGTGCCCAAACCCGCGCGGTCAGGTGCCTCCAGCAGCCAATAGATTAGAACCAGCGCGATCCAATAGGGCTTTGCCGCAAGCAAGGCGGCGGGTAGCGGCATCAAGCCCAGCAGCAACGAAGCAACGACGCTGACAGCAAACAGGCCTGGCGTGGGCCGCAAACGGCTCATTGGCTGGGACCACGATCATCGACCGCAGCTTCGTCGATTGGCGTGGCATCCGCTGGCAGCTTCGGTGATTCGGTGGGTGGCTCCGGCAATGCAGGCGGCCCCATTTCGTCCAGCGCATCAGCAGGCTGGTCCCACACCAATAACACTTCACCACTGCGATCCAGTGCAGCCACTGGACGCGCTTCTGCCAACCCAAACAGACGCGTTTCATCCGGTTGCAAGCGCGTGATGTGCGCGACAAGCAAGCCCGCTGGGAAACCACCGCCCATGCCGGAGGTGATCAACAAGTCACCTACGCGAATGTCCGCGCTTTGCGGAATATTGGGAATCACCAAGCGGTTCAACTCGCCGGTGCCAAATGCAATCGTACGTAAGCCCGAACGTTGGACCTGAACTGGCACGGCATGACTGGGATCAGAAATGAGAATCGCATTCGCGCGCATTGGGGTGACCTGGGTCACCTGGCCCACCAACCCGGAGCCATCGATAATGGCAAGCCCCGTGCGCACTCCTGCGCGGCCTCCGCGGTCAAGCACGATGCGATGACGAAACGGATCCAAGTCAATATCGGCCAACGACGCCAGTTGCACTTGCAGGCGAAGACCACGGGTGCCACCCATCAGCTGGCGCAAACGCTCGTTCTCCCGTTGAACGGCGTCGAGTCGACCCAACTGCGCTTGCGCCACTAGCAGTTCGGAGCGCAGCGCATCTCTGTCCGCGGCCAGATTCTGTCGACCAACCATGGCATCGCGGAGTGCGGATGCTGCCACCGCCGGTGACGATGCTATTCGATACAGCGGTTCATTGAGCAGGCTCAGCCATCCGCGGAGCTGTTGCAAGTAGCCGCCACGGAAGTCCGCAACCATGAGGATGACAGCCACCATTAGGTAGGCGAGCAACCGCAGTGCCCCAGCGCCACCTTCGGCAAACAGCGGACCGCTGGAATTGCCGGAATACGTCACCGCGAGGACTCCCGGATCGCCCGCCCGACGTTATTCCGGGGCGAAGAAATCGTTACCGTGCATATCGATCAACTCAAGCGCCCGACCGCCGCCTCGTGCCACGCAGGTCAAGGGGTCATCTGCCACGTGCACATGCAACCCGGTCTCCTCGGAGATCAACTTGTCGAGATCACGCAACAACGCTCCGCCGCCGGTCAACACGATGCCGCGGTCGTACACGTCGGCGCAGAGTTCGGGCGGAGTCTGTTCCAGCGCTCCGCGAACCGCGCTGACGATTCCAGACAACGGCTCGTGCAGGGCTTCGAGAACCTCGTTGGAATTGATGGTGAAGTTACGCGGCACACCTTCGGCCAGATTGCGGCCGGACACCTCAATCTCCACAACTTCCGCCTGCGGAAACGCGCACCCTGCTTCAATCTTGATCCGCTCGGCGGTAGTCTCGCCAATGAGCGTCCCATGGTTCCGCCGAACATAGTTAATGATGGCTTCGTCAAAGCGATCCCCGCCGATGCGCACCGATTGCGAGTAAACAATGCCATTCAGCGAAATCACCGCAACTTCGGAGGTACCACCGCCCACATCAAGCACCATTGAGCCGCGGGCCTCGTGGATCGGAATTCCCGCTCCAATTGCCGCCGCCATCGGCTCTTCAATCAAGAACACTTCCCGAGCACCCGCTTCCTCCGCCGACTCCTTGATTGCGCGACGTTCAACTGAAGTACTGCCGCAGGGCACGCAAATCAATACGCGCGGACTGGGGCGAAAGAACCGCGACCGATGCACCTTTCGAATGAAGTGTTTAAGCATTTCTTCGGTGGTGGTGAAGTCGGCGATGACGCCATCCTTCATTGGCCGAATCGTGGTGATGTTGCCCGGGGTCCGCCCCAACATGCGCTTGGCCTCGGCACCGACTGCGGCGACCGACTTCGTCGAACCGGATCGACGGTCGTGACGAATCGCGACAACCGATGGCTCGTTAAGCACGATGCCTTGCCCACGCACATAGATCAGCGTGTTGGCGGTGCCCAAATCGATGGACAGATCGTTGGAGAACAGACCGCGCAGACTCTTGAACATCGTCGGAAAAAAAGCGCCAGTGAGAGATTGAAAAGCTGGATAGCATAGCAAGACGACGCTTAACACAACAGCGTGAAAGCACGATCAAGTCCAACGACAATCTCCGAAACGATACAAACAAAGCCCGCGCTGCCCTTACGCGTCGCGCCCGGTTACCATGCACGATGGCGGCCAGCCGGCCGCGCCCGGGCGGAGACTCCGCCACTTCCACCAATCCCACCAATTTCTGGAGTGCTGATGTCAGCGCTGATTTGCGGCTCGCTTGCCTACGACACCATCATGGTCTTTCAGGATCGCTTCAAGCATCACATCCTGCCAGACAAGGTGCACATTCTGAACGTGTCGTTCCTGGTTCCGGACATGCGCCGCGAGTTCGGTGGTTGTGCAGGAAACATAGCCTACAACCTGAAGCTGCTCGGCGGAGACCCGATCCCGATGGCCACGGTCGGTCAGGATTTTGGACCCTACCGAGAGCACTTTCTGGCCTGCGGAATTCGCCTAGATCAGGTGAAAGAGCTGGGAGACCTCTATACCGCGCAAGCGTTCATCACGACAGACCTCGACGACAATCAAATCACTGCATTTCATCCCGGCGCGATGATGCGCTCTTTCGAGAACAATGTTAGAGATGTCGCGGGAGTGAAGTTCGGGATCGTCGGTCCCGACGGCTACGAAGCCATGTTGCAGAATTCCGAGCAGTTTGCCGAGGCAAGCATTCCCTTCATTTTTGATCCCGGTCAAGCCATGCCGCTCTACAGCGGCGCGGAGTTGACCAGAATGATTGAGCAGGCAACTTATGTCACCGTCAATGACTATGAATCCAACTTGCTGCAGGAAAAGACTGGGCTGGACACCCGTGCAATCGCTGATCGGGTGCAAGCCTATTTGATAACCAGAGGCCCCCAGGGCTCCGAAGTTCACACGAAAGACGGAATGCTGGATATTCCAGTGGCTAAAGCCCGCTGCGTGTTGGATCCCACTGGTTGCGGCGATGCCTACCGTGCCGGTTTGATTTTCGGCTGGATGCACGGGATGGACATGGCCACGACTGGACGCATGGCTTCATTGATGGGCGCACTCAAGATTGAGAATATTGGCCCACAGAACCAGAAGTTTGACTACGCGAGATTTAAAGCCGACTTCGTCGAGCAATTTGGATATTCGCTGGATTGATGAACTGACTGTTGCAGAAACCCCAGCTAGCCCCAAACGTGGATCCGTGGGGCGAGCAAGCGCTCTCAAGCGCAGCAACGCTTTACCTCAATCCAGCAGAAAGTGACGAATTAGTGTACCTGGCCTTTCTGCACCTTACCGGCAGTAGTTTTAGCACTAGGCTATTCAGTCATTCTAGATAATTAAGGTTACTCGATCCGCCCAAAAGAAAACCCTCCAGATTGCTCTGGAGGGTTTTGGATGAAGTCCCTGGCGATGACCTACTCTTGCATGGGCGAACCACACTACCATCGGCGCGTGTGCGTTTCACTTCCGAGTTCGGGATGGGATCGGGTGGTGCCACACAGCTATATTCACCAGGGAGAGGGTGGAGGGTCGCGGTGCTGTTGGGAGTGATGTCGATGGATTGACGCCACAGCCATAAGCTCGCGCTCACGCTCTCAAAGGGGGGACGTAACAGGTTTGTTTGGTATGTCTTGCACGTGTGCTGAGGTAAAGCGACTTAGGGTTATATGATCAAGCCGCACGGATCATTAGTACTGGTTAGCTCAACGCATTGCTGCGCTTCCACACCCAGCCTATCAACGACGTAGTCTTCATCGTTCCTTTAGGGGAGTCAAGCTCCCGGGAGATC
>JBBQQV010000057.1:0-10727 GCA_038215505.1 Lysobacterales bacterium | reverse complement strand
GGCATAATGAGTGGTGCTGCAGCGGCGTCGAGTTTCACACGCGGCGATGCTTGAACTATCGCGACTAAAAATCATGCCCAAGGAACAAGCCGGGGCGCAGTCCCACTGGCAACCCACAGCCACGCTCGCCACCCTGCGCCTGCGCGCCCAGCTCAACGCCCTGATCCGCGACCACTTCGCACGCAGCAGCGCGCTTGAAGTCGAAACCCCAATCCTCTCGCAAGCCGGCAATACCGATCCCAACATTGCCAGCTTTTCCCTGCAATTCTCAGGGCCATCGGCGGCAGGACCAAGACAGCGCTGGTTGCGCACATCGCCCGAGTTCGCACTGAAGCGACTGCTGGCAGGTGGGGTAGGCCACTGCTACGAGCTGGGTCGGGTTTTTCGTGATGGTGAGGCCGGGGGTCGCCACAATCCTGAGTTCAGCATGCTGGAGTGGTATCGCCTCGGTTGGGATCACCGCCGGCTGATGGATGAGGTTGCGGAGCTCGTGACAGCGGCGCTGGGATTGGTTGGCAAGTCAGCACGGGTTGAGCGAATCAGCTATCGACAGTTGTTCATCGATGCGGTGGCAGTGGATCCGATGACAGTGACAATTGGCGAGCTGCGTGATTGCGCGGCATCGATCCACATCGATCCGATGGGCGTGACCCGCGACGACTGGCTGGATCTGTTGCTGAGCCACCTTATCCAGCCGTTGTTTCCACAGGATCAACTGCTACTGCTTTACGACTACCCGGCATCGCAATGCGCCTTGGCCAAGCTGCGTGGCGTCGGCGTTGAGGCAGTCGCCGAGCGTTTCGAGGTGTTCTTGGGCCCGCTTGAGTTGGCCAATGGCTATCACGAGCTAACCGACGCGGTCGAACAGCGAGCTCGATTCGAGCGTGATCTTGAGGTTCGGCGAACGCGTGGCGCGCCCACTCCAGCGAAGGATGAACGCTTGCTGGCGGCGCTGGAGGCGGGGCTGCCAGCGTGTGCCGGGGTCGCGCTGGGAATGGATCGTCTGCTGGCGGCGATGCTCGGCTCGACCGGCATCGAAAGCACCATTGCATTTCCGTTTGCCTGCGCTTGAGATCTCCTGCGCTTGAGATCTCCAGCGCTTGAGATCGCCAGCACTTGAGATCGCCAGCACTTGCTTAGCGCAGTCCCGGACCTAGCGCAGCCCCGGAATGATGGCCGAAAGCACGCCACGAAATGGCTTGATCGCCAGATTCAGCGCTTCGCCGCTCCACTTGAACAAGCGCGTCTGATCGATGCCCGAGAGGCCGCGAAACAGCTCGCCCAGATTACGCACGCCGGTGCCAGGCAGCAGGCACAAGGCTTGGGCACGCTTGCCGACGGCGTAGGTGCTGGCGACCGACGCGGCGATTTCGGTCACCAACGCCGCGATGGGTAGCACGCGAGCCAGAACCGGCCGATACAGCAGGCCAGCAAATTGTTTGATCAATTGCTCAACCGTGCGCTTCGAAAGCTGCTGGGCACCGATGTTGGCGGCAGTAGCCAACAGAATCACGCCTTGTTCTTCGGCTTCAGTCAGCTCCAATTCGTACAGTTCGAGGATTTCCCGCACCAGCTGCTTCTGAATCTTGGCAAGCGCTACGGTTTCGGCCATCGAGCCGAGCACCACCGGCGCCAGCTTCCCCAGCAGCGGCACCTTGCGGGTAATCGTGGTGATTGCCGCTGCGGTGCCGGCTTTCAGGCAAGCAGTTTGCAAAATCAGATTGAAGCGCCGTTCGCGGTCTGGCGCGCTCAGCGGGCGTGGCCGGCGCTGGCTGCTGGCTTCAGCGTCAGCGACGACCAGGTTTCGCTTCGCCGCCACCAGCGTTGGCTTTGGACTCGGCTTGGGCTTCGGCTTCGGCTTCGGCTTCGGCTTGGACTTCGGCTTCGCCTCAGCAACTGCCTGGCGCGTTGTCTTGACCGCTTTCGCAGGCGGCGAATCGTTGGATTCGTCGTTTGTCTTGACGCGGGTTTTAGTCGCTTTGCGGGTGGCCATGCCCGCAGGATAGCGCTGGTGCTGCTTTGACAACAGCTACGCCTGTTTCTTAAGGACGTGTGGCACCTGTTGCGGGCAGTCGCCGCACGCGTCTGGAGTATTCTTCGCGCCGGATTCGAACGCAGGTGTTGCACCATGATTGCCGCTGACAGGATTGATTACGCTCGCTACGACCGCGTGCGCGCAGTGAGTTGGCGTACCGATGCGCTGATCTTGTTGGATCAACGCAAGCTGCCCTTTGTGCAGGAGGAAGTGCGCTGCGAGACGGCTCACGATGTTGCGCAGGCCATTCGCGATCTGGTCGTGCGCGGTGCGCCGGCCATCGGCATCGCGGCGGCCTGGGGTGTGGTGCTTGCCTCGCGCACGCTGGTCGCAACTTCCGGGGCAGAGGCGCTGACCCAGTTGACCGCAATCCTCGCTGAGCTGAATGCCACGCGGCCGACTGCGGTCAACTTGGCTTGGGCGTTGCGTCGCATGAGTCGATGCTTAGGCGCGTCTGGGGCCGATTGGCGCGCGCGGCTGCTGGCCGAGGCGCTGGCCATCGAAACCGAAGATCTCGCCGCCAATCGACGCATGGGTGGTTTGGGTTCCGCCTTGATCGCGCCTGGTTCTGGCGTCTTGACCCACTGCAACACCGGATCATTGGCCACCGCTGGATTTGGTACCGCCTTGGGCGTGATTCGCGCCGGCGTTGCCGAAGGTCGAATCGACAAGGTATTTGCCGGCGAAACCCGGCCTTGGCTGCAAGGGGCGCGCTTGACCCTGTGGGAGCTGATGCAAGACGGCATCGACGTCACCCTGATTGCCGACTCGGCTGCCGCGCATCTGATGGCAAGCGGCAAAGTGCAGTGGGTGATCGTCGGTGCCGACCGCATCTGCGCCAATGGTGATGTCGCCAACAAGATTGGCACGTACAGCCTTGCCATCGCTGCTAAACATCATGGTGTCCGTTTCATGGTCGTGGCGCCGGCATCCACCGTCGACTTTGAGACTGCCAGCGGCGACCTGATCGAAATCGAGCAGCGTGATGCGGCGGAATTGCTTGGCCTTGGCGGCACCACTACCGCTGCGCCGGGTGGCAAGGCTTGGAATCCTGTGTTCGATGTCACCCCCGCCAATCTGATCGACGCCATTGTCACTGAGCATGGCGTGGTCGAATACCCTGATGCGCAGCGGATGCAAGCTGCCCTTCACTCGCAGCCCTGAATAGCCTGCCGGCGCTCCCACAACAGCGCGCCTTTGCGCATCACTCCACCTTACGAAGTGCGGCGGTCGCTTTCGTTGTGCTCTCGGCGATTCTCTGCGCCTCGGCGTTGATTCACTGTCGCATTGTCGATAGCGCCGGGACGAGCACGGTCCTGCCCGCGCCGAGATAGGCCCAAACCCGCCCCCGTGCTAACATTTCGGGCTAATCCGCAGCGCTTTTCCCCTCCCCGCATACGCCTTTGCCGCCGTACTGGGCAGCATTCGCGCGCGGCGCTGCAAACCGTTCACATTTTGGATTTCGCATGGCAGAACTGGCAAAAGAAATCATCCCGGTAAACCTCGAAGACGAGATGCGCAAGAGCTATCTTGATTACGCCATGAGCGTGATCGTGGGGCGTGCGCTTCCGGATGTCCGGGATGGCTTAAAGCCAGTGCATCGGCGCGTTCTGTACGCGATGAGCGAGCTCGGCGTCTTCAGCACCAAGAAGCACGTCAAGTCGGCGCAGATCGTCGGTGAGGTGATGGGTAAATTCCATCCGCACGGCGACAGTGCGATCTATGACACGCTCGTGCGCATGGCGCAGCCGTTCTCACTGCGCTACCTGCTGGTCGACGGGCAGGGCAACTTCGGCTCGGTCGACGGCGATCCGCCGGCAGCGATGCGCTACACCGAGTCGAGGTTGTCGAAGATCAGCCAGGAATTGCTCGCCGACATCGACAAAGAAACCGTCGACTTTCGACCCACTTACGACGAATCCACGATCGAGCCGACTGTCCTTCCGACGCGCTTTCCGAACTTGCTGGTCAATGGTTCGACTGGCATCGCAGTGGGCATGGCGACTAACATTCCGCCGCACAATCTGTCCGAGATCATTGCCGCCACGTTGGCTCTGATCGACGATCCCGAGATCGAGATCGAAGCCTTGATGGAGCATGTGCCAGGGCCGGATTTTCCGACCGCCGGCATCATCAACGGCTCGGCCGGCATCCACGCCGCCTATCGCACCGGCCGTGGCCGCGTGCTGATGCGCGCGCGCGCTGAAATCGAAATCGATGAGAACAGCAACCGCGAGGCAATCATTGTCAGCGAGTTGCCCTATCAGGTGAATAAGGCACGGCTGATCGAAAAGATCGCTGAGCTGGTGAAAGAGAAAAAGCTGGAGGGCATCTCCGAATTGCGCGACGAGTCCGACAAGGACGGCATGCGCATTTTCATCGAGATCAAGCGCGGTGAAGCCGCCGATGTGGTGCTCAACAATCTGTATCAGCAGACCCAGATGCAGTCGGTGTTTGGCATCAACATGGTGGCGCTGGTCAACGGCCGGCCGCAGTTGCTGACTCTGAAGGCGATGCTGGAGGCGTTTATCCGCCATCGTCGCGAAGTGGTCACTCGCCGGACCATTTTCGAGCTGCGCAAAGCCCGCGCACGCGCTCACATCCTCGAAGGGTTGACCGTAGCGCTGGCCAACATCGATGAAATGATCGAGTTGATCAAGACCTCTGAAAGCCCGGCGGTCGCCCGCGAACGCATGCTTGAGCGGCTCTGGGACGCCGGCATGGTGCGCGCGCTGTTGTCAGCGGCGGGTGCGTCGGCGTCGCAGCCTGAAGGGCTTGCAGAAGGTCTGGGGTTGCTCGAAGACGGCTACCAGCTGTCGGAAGTGCAGGCCAAAGAAATCCTGGAGATGCGCCTGAACCGCCTGACCGGGCTGGAACAGGAAAAACTCACCGACGAATACCGCGCCCTGCTCGAAGTGATCGCCGCGCTCATCGAGATTCTGGAAGATCCGGATCGCCTGTTGCAGGTGATACGCGATGAGCTGCAAGCGTTGCTCGCTGAGTACGGTGACGGCCGGCGTACCGAGATTCGCGCCAGTCAAGAAGACCTCGATATTCTGGATTTGATTGCGCCAGAAGATGTTGTGGTGACGCTGTCACACGCCGGCTACGCCAAGCGGCAGCCAGTCACCAGCTACCGCGCCCAGCGCCGTGGCGGCCGTGGCCGCAGCGCCACGGCGATCAAAGAAGAAGATTTCGTTGAGCGGCTGTGGATCGCCAATACCCACGACGTGTTGCTCAGCTTCACCAGCAGCGGCAAGGTGTTTTGGCCGAAGGTGTATCAATTGCCGGATGCCGGTCCCAACGCGCGTGGACGGCCGATCATCAATTTTGTCGCCTTGGAGCCGGGTGAAAAAATTCAGGCCGTGCTGCCGGTGCGCGATTTCCCCGAGGATATGTTCGTGTTTTTTGCCACGGCCATGGGCACGGTGAAGAAGACGCCGCTGGTGGAGTACTCGTATCAGCTGGCGCGCGGCAAGATCGCCATCAGCCTCGACGAAGGTGACTCGCTGGTCGATGTGGCTATCACCGATGGCAAGCGCGACATTTTGTTGTTCTCCTCGAATGGCAAAGCCGCGCGCTTTGTCGAATCGGAAGTGCGTTCGATGGGCCGCACCGCCACCGGTGTGCGCGGCATGCGCTTGGCCGAGGGCGAGCGCGTGGTGTCGATGATCGTGGCCCAAGACGATGGCGAGATTCTCACCGCGAGCGCCAATGGCTTCGGCAAGCGCACGCCACTTGAGGATTACCCGCGCAAAGGGCGTGGCTCACAGGGAGTGATCGCAATCCAGACCAGCGACCGCAACGGCGCACTGGTGGGTGCAATTCAACTTGATGATCGTCATGAAGTGATGCTGATCAGCGATCAGGGCACCTTGGTGCGCACTCGCGCCGCCGAGATCGCCCGCGTTGGCCGCAATACCCAGGGCGTGACCTTGATCCGCTTGCCTGCGGATGAAGTGCTGGCAGGGGTGGTGCGGGTCGATGCGTTAGAGGAGGACGAAGTGCTGATCGTCGATGCTGGGGTGACGCCAGATGGCGTCAGCGATGTCGCTGAGACCTCCGAGCCTGTTGCTCCCAGCGACTCCTGATGGGAGCGGGCAGGCTCACGCCAATCGGCGTGAGCCTGCCTGCCTCAGAACGCGAAATGCATTGGCCTGAATCAGGCCAGGTGCGCCAATACGTATTCGGCCGCCGAGACGCGAAACTCGCCCGGGGCCTCCACGTGCAGTTGCTTGACCACGCCGTCTTCGGCGTACAACGCAAAACGCTGGCTGCGCACGCCCATGCCAAAGCCGCTGGCATCAAGTTCCAAGCCCAGCGCCTTCGCGAAATCGCCATTGCCGTCTGCCAGCAATTGCATGCTGTCGGGCACGCTCATGGATTTACCCCACGCGCTCATCACGAAGGCATCGTTCACCGACACGCAAGCGACATCGATGCCCTTGGCAGTGAACGCGTCGAGATTCTCGATAAAGCCGGGCACGTGGCGTGCAGAACAGGTGGGCGTGAACGCGCCAGGCACCGAAAACAGAACTACTTTTTTGCCTCCGAACAGGCTGTCGGTGGTCACCGCCTGCACGCCATCCTTGATCAGGTTGAGGGTGGCAGTGGGGATGTGGTCGCCTACTTGAATTGTCATGGATCGGGTCTCTCGATGGGGAAGGGCAGCAGAGGGTAGCGTTCTCAGCATGACAGGATGTGAACCGGCGACTTGATTGCGTCGAGTCCGGGCTAAGCTAAGCTCAAGACAGACGTTCCGCTGCCAACGACGTCTGCGATCTGCTGATCGCGGGCGCTCGGCCGCACCACTTGGTGAGTTAAAAACGCATGCAGTTCAAGGACTACTACGACATTCTCGGGGTAAAGCCCGAAGCCAGCGAGGCGGAGATCAAGACCGCCTATCGCCGGTTGGCCCGCAAGTTCCACCCGGATGTCAGCAAGGAAGCCGGCGCTGAAGAACGTTTCAAGACCATCAACGAGGCGTACGAAGCGCTCAAGGATGCTGAGCGGCGTGCCGCCTACGATCAACTCAAGTCGCGCGGTTTTCGCGCCGGCCAGGAGTATCAGCCAGGTCAAGGGCAACCGGGATACGGCTTTGATCCGCGCGAAGGCTTTTCAGGCGGCGACGGAGCTTCCGGGTTCGGTGATTTTTTTGAGTCGTTGTTCGGTCGCGCGCGGCCCGCGGAGCGCGGTCCCGCCATGGGTGCCAGCCGTGATCAACAGGCGACCATCAAGGTGGACCTCGACGTCATTTTCAGCGGCGGCACCCAGCGGGTTCGCATTGATGATCGAACCTTGGAAGTGCGCATTCCGCGCGGTATCGCGCCGGGTCAGCAGATTCGGTTGGCCAAGCAGGGGCGCGGAGGTGCGGACCTGCGGCTGGAAATTGCCTACCGACCGCACCCGCAATTCAAATTGGACGGACGCGACTTGCATTACATGTTGCCGATTGCGCCATGGGAGGCTGCCCTGGGTGCCGAAATCGGCGTGCCCACGATGGCCGGTACGGTGCAGCTCAAGATTCCGCCGGGTTCAGACAGCGGTAAGCGCCTGCGGCTGCGTGGCCGCGGCATGCCGGACGGCTCGCAGGCAGCCTCAAGCGGCGATCAAATCGTCGAGCTGAGCGTGCGCGTGCCGCCCGCCAGCACTGACGAGCAGCGCGCTTGGTATGAAAAAATGGCGGAGTTGTTTCCTTTCGCCCCGCGCAACGTGTAGACATCATCGTTGGCATGGTCTGGCGCTGGATCGCAACCATGTTGTCTAAGCCACGCTGAGCGTTGGCGATTCATCGCATCCCTGAGAGGAGTGAAAAACAGCCGAGCAAGCTCGACTTTACGGCGAAGGCATCGGCAATTGCCTGCGTGGGCAGAGCGGAGCTTGCTCCGCCAAACGATTCGCCTCAGGACCCGACCATCACTCGACGGCATCTGCCGCTGGTTCGGCAGCGGGAGGCGGCGTCGACGGCGGCACATAGCCAAAGAAGCTTGAAAGTGCTTTTTCGGCACCGAAGTAGTCGGCAGCCGTCGTGCTTTCGAATTGCGTTGTGCCCAACTCAACCAGCGTGTTGTAGGCGTCGTTGTCCTCGTGCAGTTTAAGCAGCGCTTCGCGCACTGCCTGTTTGACCTCGGCGCTTACCGTCGGTGCCGCTGATATGGCCGCGCCCGCGAGACCGCGTGATTCCTTGATCGGCACCAGATTGGGGTACTCAGCAGCGATGAAGGACGGCACCATTGCTGCTTCTGCGTCGCCGGCGAATACCATTTCTACGCCGTCCCGCCAAGAGCTCGCTTCAGAGCGAAAATCTGGCTGCGAAATCGGATTGCTGTACATCTCCGCCAACATCGCGAAACCCAAGCTCGGCGCTGGCATCGAGACGATTCTTCTACCGACCAGGCCCGATAGTCCTTTCTCCGCGAACTGTTCGTCTGCGATCAAGGTGTAGACAGTCTTGTTGGCCTTTTTTACGAGAGGCTCGAACCCATAACGTTGAGCGCGATAGTCGGCAAAGTGGGCTTCTTCGAAGACGAAATCGAATGGCGTGCCGCGGCGGATGTCTCGCCAGTGCAGGTGATAGTTGCGCGGTGTGTTGAGCGTGAATGTGTGCCCGGTCGTTCGCGCCAGATAGTCGATCAGGGGCTTGTAAACCTCTTGCGCCTGGTCGGGCGGATATGACGGCTCAACCGCGAAGGTAAACGTGTCGGCGCTCGCTTGCCAAGCTAAGCCCAGCCCAATTGCAAACATCAAGACATGCGCTGACTTCGGCATCGACGGAAGCATTTGCATAGCGTTACCCTCC
Source organism: Lysobacterales bacterium (assembly GCA_038215505.1). Taxonomy (GTDB): domain Bacteria; phylum Pseudomonadota; class Gammaproteobacteria; order Xanthomonadales; family Xanthomonadaceae; genus JANNWF01. The sequence continues at coordinate 1,893 of JBBQQV010000057.1, read as the reverse complement.
CAGAGTAGTTGCATGAATTAGCAGAAATCGCCGGCAATTCCAATTGCCATCTGACACCCTCGACTGCCAGCGCTTACGCGCCAGCAAAAGCAAGTGGACGCAAGCTCAGTTGGGATTGCCGCAGCCGCGCGCCATCCAGCGATTGCAACGCGGTTACTACCAACGCAGTGTGACTCACTCCCGATGATGCGTTACAAATTGTGTTGCCGATTTCTTCCCCCGCAGAATTGACCGCCATCGCATCGATTTCGATGGCCCGTTCGGCGTCAAAGCGCTGCAGATATCGTTTACTTCGGCCCAGATAGTGGGTGCGCGCGACGATTTCCTGGCCTGGGTAACAGCCCTTCTTCAGGCTGAAGGCATGCAATCGATCCAATCCAAGCATGTGCGGCGTCCAACTGTCAGTCAGCAAGGCTGACAGTCGCGGTAAACCGCAACGTAGGTCGTCCAGTCGCCAGCGTGCATCGGCTGCCGAATCGACGGCGATTGCCGAAGCGCTGGGCTCAATGCGCAGTTCACGCGCGCCAGATTCGCTGGGAAACGCAAATTCGGCCACTTGCTTATGGCTGATAGAGCTGCTCAGCGATTGCCAGGAGCGTGCATCAACGTCCGCGATCCAACGACCGAATGCGGCAAGGTCCGTGCGCTCGAGCAACTCCAGTTTGCTGCGAAACAGGAAGGGTCGCAGCAAAAAGTTCAAGGTGGCCGCCGACGCATCCGGCGCGATCAGCCACCAGCCATCTGCAGTAACCTTGAGCAGAAGAAACAGGGCCTGAAGCCTGCCTTTGGCGTTGAGCAGTCCGTTCCAGTGCGACTGCCCCGAGTCGCCCACGGCGTTGAGTGCCGTCACGTCATTCATCGTCTGCCGCTGCAAAAATGCGGTCGCGTCTGCCCCGCGCACCTCCAGAACTTCCCAGCCAAGCAGTCGCTCGTTTGAGGTGTCCGCACAAATTTGCTGCGCCGGGTTGCTCGGCATGGGGGCGCGTATTACTCTGCGATGGTTGCAACGGAGGCAACATGATAGGTCAACAGCGTGTCGAAGCCGAGCCAGAGGCCAACTCGGATGAGGTGCCAGTGGCTGATGTCAGCGAGCTACCGAAAGCACGCGAGATTGGTGGCCGGGAGGGGCCTGAGCCAACTCGCTACGGGGATTGGGAAAAGAACGGACGCTGCATCGACTTCTAAAGCGAATTGACGTCGTTTTGGCGGCAGATGCGTCACACTGCGCATTCACAGGCGAGGGCTACTGCGTGTCCACAACAAAACGCGAACGACCGTTGTCACCGCATTTGCAGATTTACCGACCGCAGCTCACTTCGATGCTGTCGATCGTCCATCGCGGCACCGGCGTTGCGCTTGCAATAGGTGCGTTCGGCGTTGCGTTCTGGTTGCATCGAATTGCTGGAGACGGTGGTCGTTATGACGCCTTTCAGCAGCACCTTTCTGCGCCTTATGGGCAAATTGTTCTCGCTGGCTTTTCGTTCGCCTTGCTGTATCACCTGTTGAATGGAATCCGCCATCTTGGCTGGGATATGGGATGGGGGCTTGACCTCACGCGGACCTATCAGACCGGTTGGGCGGTGGTGATATTGAGTGTGCTGGCAACGGCCGCACTGTGGATGGCTGTGCTTTCTGGAGGTGCCGGATGAGCTTGCAAACACCGCTTGGAAGAGTCCGTGGCTTGGGCTCCGCTCACTCTGGAACCCACCACTGGTGGCTGCAGCGCCTGACCGCTGTCGCGTTGGTGCCGCTCACGGTGTATTTCCTCTGGCTGCTGCTTGTATTGGTTGGCGCCGACCAGGACCAAGCGCGTGAAATGCTGGCCAAACCGCGTAACGCCATTTTGCTCGCCGCATTTGTGATCGCCCTGTTCTGGCACGCACAACTGGGCCT
>JBBQQV010000056.1:0-10918 GCA_038215505.1 Lysobacterales bacterium | reverse complement strand
TCGCGCAGCGCCTTGCAGGCCTGCGCGCCGGAGTAATCAAACTCGCAGGCTTGGCCGATGACGATGGGGCCTGCGCCGATGACGAGGATGCTTTGAATGTCGGTGCGTTTGGGCATTTCGTTCTTTTTTAGGAGCGGAGTTGCAGGTTGGCGTGAAGCGGCGCGCTTGCAAACCGCAGGTTTGTGCGCCGCTGAGCGCCCGAGCGCTGCGCGCGCGGGCCAGGTAGAGAAGCGGGTGGTGTCTGTCGAGTCGATTGAACGGTGCCCTTCAGCGTTGGGCTGAGCCCTTTGGCCGGATGAGCGGGCTTGGCTGCTGCAAATTCCCTTCGATACATCTGTTCAGCCAGGTTCATGGACAACCGCCAAACTTCCCAATCGCGACAAGAGTGAATCACCGCGCCCCAGCCCCCAGCCCCGAGCCCCCAATCCCGCGCTTGCTTTCACGCATCAAGCAAACAAATGCATCAAACAACCCCGCCACATCATGCGGACCGGGGCTGGCTTCAGGATGGCCTTGGAAACTGAACGCGGGGGCGTCGTTGAGCGCCATGCCTTGCAGCGAGCCATCAAACAAGGATCGATGGGTGGCGCGAACGTTGCCCGGCAGGCTTGCCTCTTCGACCGCAAAGCCGTGATTCTGCGAGGAGATCATCACCCGGCCCGAGTCGATATCTTGCACCGGATGATTGGCGCCGTGGTGGCCGAATTTCATCTTTACGGTGCGCGCACCCACGGCCAGACCCAGCAGTTGGTGGCCCAAACAAATGCCAAACAGAGGCATGCGAGCGGCGACAAACTGGCGGATGGCGGTGATGGCGTAGTCGCAGGGTTCGGGATCGCCGGGGCCATTCGACAGAAACACGCCATCGGGTTTCAGAGCCAACACCTCATCGGCCGAGGTTTGTGCCGGCACCACGGTCAGCCTGCAGCCGCGATCAGCCAACATGCGCAGAATGTTGCGTTTAACGCCGAAGTCGTACGCCACCACATGCAGATCGCCGCTGCTCGAGGCAATGACGCCGGAATCCAGATCAAGACTGCCGATGCGCCAGTCGTAGGCCTCTCGAGTGCAAACCTCTTTAGCGAGATCCATGCCCTTGATGCCAGCAAACGCACGCGCAGCCGCCAATGCAACGGCCGAATCGGCATCGGGGCCGGCCATCAGTGCGCCGTTTTGCGCACCCGTTGAGCGCAATAGACGCGTCAGCCGACGGGTATCGATGTCCGCGATGGCAACCACGCCGCGCTCGCGCAACCAGGTCGGCAGTTCGCACTCACTACGCCAATTGCTGGCCGGCAGCGGCGGCTCACGCATGATCAAGCCTGCGGCAAAGACCTGCGACGCTTCATCGTCGTCGTCGTTGCAACCGGTGTTGCCAATGTGGGGATAGGTGAGTGCAACCAGCTGGCGAGCGTAAGAAGGATCGCTGAGGATCTCCTGATAGCCGGTCATGGCGGTATTGAACACCACCTCGCCGACGCTCAAGCCGGACGCGCCAACGGACTGCCCGGCGAACACGCTGCCGTCGGCAAGAGTCAAAAACGCAGGTTGGATCACGATGCTCGCCTATAGGGTGGGTGACCCCACCAGCGCCGCTGTTCACAGGCGCAGTCAGTGTCGGGCCGCAATCAAGCAGGTCCGGCAAAGAAAGGGGGTCAGGCGAGCCGCGATGATACGGACCCGTCGCGCAACTGTCACCTTGAAGTTCTCTCGACCCAGCTCGGACATACCTGCAGAAATAGCCTAGCCCGACCTGACGATGGCTTGCACTGCGTCTTCCAGACGGTACTTTCCCTTGTTTTGCTCGGCCAACCAACGCGCTGCAAACAGCGCTCCACGGGCAAACACGTCGCGATCATAGGCGCGATGGATCAGCTCCAAACGCTCGCCTGAGCCACTGAATTGGATGCTGTGCTCGCCCACCGCGTCGCCGGCGCGCAGGCTGTGATAGGTCGGCGGCTTGCCACCGCCAGCGTCGACTGCAGCACCCAGAACCAAGGCAGTTCCTGACGGCGCATCAAGCTTGCGCTGATGGTGCAGTTCGACGATATCGACATCCCATTGCGGTAGCGCCGCCGCCGCGCGTTCGACCAAGCGGCGCAGCACCGTCACCCCAATGCTGAAGTTGGCTGCCCAAAGCAGCGGAATGTCGCTCGCAGCGGCGTCCAGCTTGGCGTGGTCTGCATCGCTAAGACCTGTGGTGCCGGACACCAGTGCCACGCCTCGCGCGCGGCACACGGCCAACAGGTTGGCGATACCGCTAGGCAGACTGAAGTCAATGGCGACGTCAAATGGCGGCGCGTCAGCTAGCGCTTCCGGGGCCAGCCATAGGCCCTGCGACAACTCCGCCATCGGCGATCGACTGACCACCGCGACCACCTGCAATGACGCATCGGCGGCACTGATACGCGTGAGCGCGCGGCCCATTCGGCCGCTGCCACCATGAATCAACAAACGAATGGGCTTCATGCGATCACGCTAGCGGACTCAGCACCGCGCACGCAAACCGTGCTTCGGGCCGGCGACTGATCGTTTTCAAACCTCGGCATGGCTTGCTACCCGATTGCGGCCGGTTTGTTTGGCGCGATACAGCGCTGCGTCGGCGCGGGCAACGTTATCTTCCGGTTTGGACTGCGCTGCAGGAATGCCACTTGCCACGCCAATCGACACGGTGACACCAATTTCCGCTGCCGCCACTTCACTGCGCATGCGCTCTGCCAACTCCTCGGCGACGGCGAGTGAGGCACCAGGCAGGATCGCCATAAACTCTTCTCCGCCAAAGCGACCCAGCAGGTCCTCGGATCGACGCAGACAGCGCAGCAAGGTACTGGTCAACTTGCGCAGGACCTCATCGCCAGCCAGATGACCGTAGCGGTCGTTGTAATCTTTGAAGCGATCAGCATCGATAGCGAGGATGCCCAACGGGCGCTCGCGCTCCACGCATTGGGCGTGCACATCGGCCAAATACAGGTCCAACCGGCGCCGATTGCTGATACCGGTCAAGCCATCGACGTGAGCCATTTCGTCCAGCCGGCGATTGGCATCGGCCAAGGCCTTGGTGCGCTCGGCGACCGTGGACTCCAGACGCTGGGTTTGCTCGAGCAAACGCCTGGTTCTTCGCGCCACCACCAGCCGCACCGCCGCCAGCGCAACGATCACAGACAACAGCAACCACATAGTCTTTGCCCACCACGTCGCGTACCACGCCGGCGCGATCACCAGCGCAAAAGGGCGAATGGCGCTGACGCGACCCTCGGCGTCACGCGCCTGCGCTTCAAACTGGTAGCTACCCGCGGCCAACCCGAAGTACGAATAGCCGTCCGCTTCCTGCCAATCCGAAAACTCGCGCTCGTAGCCGAGCAGACGAGCGCGATACACCTTGCTTTGCGGACGGCTCAGGTCCGCCAAGGCGTAACGAAAATCCAGCGCGTGATCGCCTGATTCAATAAGCAATGCCGACTCACCATTCAGCGGCAGGCGTCGACGTGCGCCATCGGCACCGAACTGGGTAATGCGCCGCAACTGGATCGCGGCGGGTACATCCGCGCTCTGCGCTCGGCGCGGCTGGTGGATGACCAAGGCTCCATCGCTTACAAAAATCGCTTCACCATCTTCGCCGAGCATATGCCGTCGGTATGCGCCGCGTTTAAGCCGGCGCGCAGGCAACTCGATCCATTGCGAGCCATCCGTTGAGAACATCAGTCGGCGATCACTGAACGCCCAATGGTTGCCGTTGCCGCTGGCCACTACCCGCGTCCACAATTCGTCGACCTCGCGCAATGCACCAAGATTTCCCAAGGACAGACTTTCGAAGCGGTCTCCTTTGCGCTCAAACAAACCATTGCTGGTCGACGCAACCACTCGCCCGCCCGGCAGCTCAAATACGCTGGCGCGGTTCTCACCGCGGTAACGAACCCCGCGTTCCGCCGCGATCAGCAAGGAGACCCGCCAATCGCCTTGCTGCGTCCGCAGGTACTGGCGCAGCCCATGCCGCTCACTGCCAACCCAAACCTCGCTCGTCGATATCTCAACCACCGAATTGACACGATGGGCCGTTTCAGCGGCTGGCAGCGCCGCCAATGTCGGGCCGGCGGCGCCCAGGTTAAGAATTCTCAAGCCATCCTCGCCGGTGACATAGACCCGTGAGGAATCCATCGCCGAACGATGGAATTCGCGCGGGTAAGCTAACTCCGGGCTGATCGGAGCCGTCTTCCCGTCTTGCAGCAACAGCAACCGGTGCGAAGAAGCGAGCACTGCGCGCTCTGTATCCAACGGCAGCAAGTCATGCATGAAGGTCTGATCCGCAACGATCAAGCGCTCCGAAAAGCGCATTCCAACCCCAGCGTTCAGCGCCGGCAAGGCACCCGCGCTGGACAACAGGTAGTCGGTCTGGTTCCAAGTCACCATCCCGTGCAAGGCGCCGACCGCGCCTTGCGACTCGCCAACAACCGTCAGCGCGCTCGGCCACGTAATGTGATGAAAGCCGCGACTGCCGGCCACGATGGCCCCACCTGGCACCGCTTTGAGACCACCAAGAAATCCATACTCCAGACGAATTTCGACAAATCCGCTGAGGTCAGGGGCGACTATCACAACGGTGCCCTCGCCCGATGCCAAGGCAAGCGAACCGTCATCCAAGCGGTCGGCGTGTTCGAAATTGGTGGAAGACGCCATTCCCGCCGGCATGAGCGCTGGGCTGGCGCCGTCCGCCCCCAACTGCCACCACTCACCCGTAGCACCCGTGCTTAGCCAAGACCGGTCCGAGCCATCCAGCGGCAGCAAGGTGTGAATCAGGTCGCGCAGGCGCTCAGTACCTGTTACCACCTGCCACTCATCGCCTTGCAAACGACGAAATCCTTCGCCGCGAAACTGCAACCACGTTTCGCCATTGCGATGTGCGATCTCTCCGAACCGATCCGGACGCTGCCAATGGCGCACCGCGCCAGTCTGCGGATGCCATCGAAACACATCGCGCAGCGCGCGGAAGTACACACCGTCCGGAGTGACGATGATGTCCCAGATATCGGCGAATTCCCGACCCTGCAGGACGTCTGCGAACAATGGCGTGAGGTCGAAAAAACGGCGCTGGCCATCGGCTTGCAGCACCAACTCGCCGAAGGCGTTGTAGCCACCGACATACAAACGCTCACCAACGGCAAGCAGGTCGCGACCAATCTTGCCGGCACCGATGGGCAATGTTGTCCATGTTTCACCGTCGTACTCAAGCACGCCCGACTCGTGCCCCAGATACACGATGCCGCGGCTATCGCGCTCAATCTGAAACACCAGACCGTCGTTGTCGCCTTCAATCTCAAAACTGACGTGAGGCGGCGCGCCAATGCGTTCTGCGGCCAGCGCCTGCATGGATAACGCAGCCAGACAGGCGCATCCCGTCATCCACAGCCAAATGGAAACCAGCCCGGCTTTTTCACGGTTCGCGCGCGCGCTGGCAGAGATTCGAAACACGTCACTCATGACCCATCCACACATCTCTGCGCGCCTTGGCTGCTGGCATTAACCCACATTGCAAACCTCCTTCCAAACGCTATCGGATGGTTCGGCGTTCCCGCGCGACTTAACCATGTAAAGGCTCAATTTGCGGTCAACGCAAGCAGCAGCGGGGTGGCAGCGGGCGCTCGCAACTCGACGGCAGTGAGCGCTTGATCGGTGACCGGAGAATCCACGCGCAGCAGATACACCAGCAACTGCTGGCTACCTCCCCCACGCAGACGCGACTCGGCACTGCGCAAGACCAGCGCGACATCGGCACGCGGCTGGTGATTGCGGCTGGACGAATGAATGTCCCCGTCGTACGTGGTTGGCACCTCAAGCACCTGCTCGGCAACGGTCTCGCCGTCCGCATTCAGCCAAGCCAATCGCAACCCTTCGGGCTTTGCTACCTGCTGATTGGCAATCAACAGGTTCAGCCCTGCCACCTGCCCCGCGGGCAGCGCGATGGGTCCACTTGCGGATGGAAAATTTGCGGCGCCCAAAGCCATTCCCTCGGGTGCCAATTGAATCGCCGGGCCAAGTTCAAAATCGATGCCGCGCAAACGCAGCAAGCCGCGCGGCCAACTGGCGCTGTCGGTGATACCCAACCCGCGTCGGCTTCCTTGGAACCACTGTCGTGCCGGTACGTTGGCGTGAACCCGCAGGTCGATCTGCGCGGAGGTGGCGAGCGGAGGGCGCGGATAAGTCGCCGATGGGTTTGATTGGGAAGTCACCGGCAAGCCTGGGTCTCGCGCTCGGCGTTGCGATGCGCTGGCGGTCGCCGTCGTTTGGTCGCGGCTGGGCACCAGATCTTCCGCTTCTTGCTGCAGACTGAGGAGCGGTCGCAAGTCAGGCGCGATGGGCAGCGTGTACAGGTGACCAAAATGGCTGCGCGCTCGGACCTGCTCGCCATCGGCGCTGAAGGCCAAGCTCGCCAAACTATCCGTGCTCAGCAGTCCCAACTTGCGGCGCGCCTCCAACGGCTGCCGCTTGCGCAAGTCGAACAAACGGATTGCATCGGATTCACCCAACGCCGCCCACCGTCCATCGGGACTGAGCGCCGCCGCCTCGCCCCATTCCACGCCAAGATCAGCCAACTCGTGGCGCACGCCTTCGCTGTAAATGGCCGGCCGCGGTCCGTGCGCAAGCCAACCGCCTTCTGCATCGAATACGCGAATATGCGCCGATGGCGTCGCCACCACCGTCAAGCGGCTTACTGCACCCGAAGGATTCCAGCGCCAATGCTCGATGCTGGCAGGCAGAATCAGGCTGCGATCGCTGCTGGCGACCAGCAACTCTGTTTCGTTGGGGCCGGCAAAGCCGACATCGCTGACGTGCAAGCGCTCGCCGTCAATGCTTAATGAGGCGAGCAGTTCGCCATCATCGACCCGTCTCAATTCGACGAGACGACCACGCCAATGCGCAACATAGCGACCACTGGCTGCCATTCGCAGCCCTGCCGGCAGGCCCTCGGTTGGCTTCGCCGCCGCCAGCCAGCGCTGCTTGACAAGGTCAAAAGTGCGCCAGAAGACCTCAAGGGGACCTCGCTCGCTGATCCAACCAACGTAAGCCACTGCGCGTTCGCTGGGAACCAACAGATATTGCGCGCTCGCGGGCAATTCGAGTTCGGATAGGCCGCCTGCGGAAGCAGCAGTATCCGTATCGACGACAAAAAGTCGGCGTCCACCGGCCATCACCCAGTAGCGGCCATCGCTGCTGCTGCTGACAAGAAACGGCTGCTCGGGCAAATCGATTTTGGTGGCGGGCTGAGTGCCTTTCGCAGCAAGCAACAAGTGGCTGGCCTGGGTTCTACCTTGCCGATCAGCGACCACTTCGCTGGGGTTGCCCACCAACGCATCTTCGCCCTGCACGGCAATGCTCGAACCAGGCACGCGAAACAATTTCACCTCACCATCGCTGCCATGGGTGGCGAGCAGACCGCGCTCTGCGTTCAGCGCCATGGCGTGGAAGCCGGCCACTGTGCCGCGATGGCGCAATACGCTGGCAGCTGGCGACTGCTGGAGGCGGCCTGCATCCTCCACCAGCCGCCACAGCACCGCACGACCGTCATTGGCCAGCAGCCAGTGCGAGGAGGCGTCATAGATTGACGCGCCGATGCGCTCGCCACCACTTCGTAACGGACCGCTTAACCAGCGTCGCTGCTCTGCATCGAACAAGCGGACGCTGCCATCATTGCTGCTCACCGCCAGCACCGAGCCGCTGAAGCTGAGGTCTCCCAGAGTCAACTCTCCAGCGTCTGCAACACTGTGCCGCTGCGCTTGCTCGAAGTCGTGCACCTGCAGTTCGCCGCCCGCACTGCCCAAGGCCAGCCAACGGCCGCTGGAGTCGACGTTCCAACTGCTCAGCTCGGTGCCGTCGGCAAAAGAAAAGGTGGCGTGAGGCCCATCGCCGTCGTGATCCAGCAAGCTGACTTGGGCAAATCCCTGGTCGGCACAAGCGATCTGATCGCGACCGGGAATCAACAGACAATTGCCTACAGCGGCGTGTTGGAAGTACTTGCCCACTGCCCGCCAAGGTGCAACCGACCACACTTGCATGCCATTGTGGGAGTCCCGCAGCAAAGCCTGCTTGCCGTCAAAGCTGTAGGTGATCGCGCTCAAGTCGGCGAACTCTGCCGGCGGCGGGGTGAGCGCGCCGTCGCGCAAATCCACACGATGCATAAAGCTGGTGTCGGGTCGGGCGATACCTGAGCTGCCACTGGGAAACAGGATTGCGTGGCGGCCATCCGCAGCGGGGATGATGCGGCCGACAAAACTCGGTCCCCAGGGTGACTCCGGAATAGGCGGACGAATGCGCCAACGCTCGTTACCTCCGTCCACCTCAAGCGCGACGAGATCACCACTGCGCATACCCGCCAGTAACACGTCACTATCTTCTGCGAAGGCCAGCGCGCGACCTTCATCGGCAAATTTCCAGCTGGCAATCTGGCGAGGGGAAGCGTCCAGCATGAGTCGAATTCGTCGGCGATCCGCCGTGCTCTCGAGCGCACGGTCAGCAGCCTCTGCTTCAGCCACATTCGCCACCAGTCCGGGGAGGCCAGCCACCGCATCGCCGCGTTCGGACGCCGCCAGTGCACTGGCCCGGCGCGCGTCCCACAAGGTGCTTTGGGCCAGATTGCGACTGGCCTCGGACTGCAACCACAACACGGTGGTGCCCGCCAAACCACTGAGCAGGGCCAGCAGCAGTCCCGCCGCGAGCGCGGCCGCGCGCGGCTCGCGACGAGCCCAATTACGCAGCCGCTCGGACGGTGCTTGATGACGCACGCTGACCGGTCGCCCGTCCAGAAATCGCTGCAGGTCGTCCGCCAACGCACGGGCGCTGGGGTAGCGCTGCGCCGGATCGGCTTGCAAACACTTGTGGCAAATAGCGTCGAGGTCTGCTGCGACAGCGATCCCGCGCGATCGCGCGGGCTCCACCTGCCAGCGCAGTTCGGTGCTTTCCGCGTTCTGATCCAGTGGCGGCTGGCCGGTCAGCAAGGCGTACAGAATTCCACCAAGGCCCCACACATCCGTTGCCGCTGAAAGCAGATGGGGATCGCCGCGTGATTGCTCCGGCGCCATGTAGGCCGGCGTGCCGGCGATGACGGTGTCGCCCGCCCCTTCCACCGCTTCCCCAACGCGACGGGCCAGCCCAAAGTCGCTCACCTGCGGTTCGCCGCGCTCGTCGATAAGCACGTTGCCGGGCTTCAGATCCAAATGCAGGATGCCGACCTGATGGGCGTACTGGACCGCCTCCGCTATCGTTCGCATCAAGCCGGCAATCACGGCCGGCGTCGGGTTTGGGTGAAGCTTCAACCATTGTCGCAAGGTCGGGCCACGGACCAGACTCATCGAGAAGTAGTAAAGATTCTCGTAGCTGCCAATTTCGTACACCGGCACGATATTGGGGTGTTGCAGCTGGCTGGCGTGGCGCGCTTCGGTGCGGAAGCGCGAGATCAGGGCTTCGGCGGAAAACGGGTCGAACGACAGCAGTTTGAGCGCGACCTCGCGATCCAGACTCACTTGCAGGGCGCGATACACCACGCCCATGCCGCCAGTGCCGATCTTCTCCAACAGTTGATAGTCGCCGAAGCGACTGTCGGACGGGTCGTCGAGGTTCAGCTCGGCCGCTCGCCGCAACCGCGCCCATTGACTGACTTGCTGGGTCGGTTCGTCGAACTGACCCTCATCTGCCAATGTCGGATCGACGGCGGTCACGCGGCGGCGCGGTCGCCGTTGGCGGGCCCAGCAAACACGTACACGGTGCCATTGTCACTGCCAGCTGCTACCAACGAGCCATCGGCTGATAGTTTGATCGGCCAGCTCATGTCGGAGGTTGGATAGCTCCACAGCAGCGCCCCAGTCATCGCCTGCCAGAGATAAAAGCTGCCTGGTGTGTTGTCCGGATGGCCGTCGGCCAGCGCAACCCAGCTGCCACCCGCGTCCATGCTGACCGAATTGGGCGAATGCGCGGTACTTGCCTGCCAGTACATCGCGCCGTTGTTGTATTTATCGGCGTAATAGGCGACCACGCCGCCATCGCTGGTGTTGCCTGCTACGGCAGATACCCCCCCATTGCTGCTGCAGGCCACGCCATAGATCACTTTGCCGCCGCCGGGTAGCGCCGCTGACCACATCGGCGCGGGATCGCTCATGAAACGCGCGACCGATATCGCGTACTGAATGCCGCTATTGGCACCGACATACACGTGACTGCCATCCGCCGAAAGCGCCGCTGCGTGCAGGTAAGCCGAGTTCGGCAATTGCCAGCGCGCCGGCGTGCCCGGCACGCCATCAGAAATCGGAAATACGACGACCTCGCCCTGATAACTGGCGATGAGGCCGACACTGCCAGTGGCATCGAGTGCGCTGACCATGACCGTATCGCCGCTGGCCGTCAGGCTGATCATCGCCGGCGTCGGATTGAAATTGCCGTCGCCAATACGGCTGAACAAATAGCCTTGATCCGCACCTGCCAACAGCAGGCGGGCATAAGCGTCTAAGGCGACAACATTGCCGCGCGTCTGCAGCGGGTAAAACAGCAACGAATCACCCGTGCTTACCGCGTAGGCAGCGATGAAGCCTGCATAGCTAGGCGTAGTGTTGTACCAACCGCAGCTGGCAACCGTCGTGCCATCGGCCGACGCGTCCACCCAATACACACCTTGCCAGCCAGTGAACTCGGCCTGCATCAGCAGGTTACCGCTGCGATCCCAGACGTAGGTGCCGAAGGTGCCGTACTCGCTGGGCGCAGGGTCGGCCGCGCTGGCGCGACTGGCCGCCACCCGCACGGCGATCTTTTGCGATGGATCAACTGCCTCCGGCGTCGCCGGGGAGCCACCGTAGCTATGAAAAAACGTGCCGGCAACGACGACGCCGCCGTCCGCCGACGTCGCCACCGAGTTGATGTAATAGCCTGCGTGCGGAAC
>JBBQQV010000055.1:0-10928 GCA_038215505.1 Lysobacterales bacterium | reverse complement strand
GTACATCTCTGCTTAGCTGCATAAAACTCGCATTCGGGCGGCGCATCAGCTGGTGGTTTGGTCTCCCTGCTGCGAGGTCTGGTAAGCAATGCTGCCGCTCAAATTGATCGAGCCGTCCGCCGCGTGCTTGTCAGCACGCCGATCAGCCCCTATCATCGGCGGTCCCCTGCGCCCGTTGGCAGGGACTCTTGCCTCACCGCAACCGCTGATCGCGGTCCTCGGGAGGCTGCCAGGCGGTGTTGCCGCCCGACATCCACAAGGACAATCCATGCGTCACTATGAAATTGTGTTTCTGGTCCACCCTGACCAGAGCGAGCAGGTGCCTGCCATGATCGAGCGCTACAAGTCGCTCATCGAAGGCGACAAGGGCGTGATCCACCGTTTGGAAGATTGGGGCCGGCGCCAGTTGGCGTTCCCGATCCAGAATCTGGTGAAGGCGCACTACGTGATGATGAACATCGAATGCGGTCAAGTCGTCCTGGACGAGCTGGTTTCAGGCTTCCGTTTCAACGACGCCGTGTTACGCCACTTGGTCATTGTCCGCGATGAAGCGGTGACCGAGCAGAGCATCATCATGAAGACCAAGGATGAGAAGCCCGAGCGCCGCCGCCGTGATGACGATTCCAACGAATCCGTCGCCGACGAAGCCGCCTGATTGTTTCGGCTTGATCCCATCTGACCAGGAATCGCACCCATGTCCAAATTTTTTCGCCGTCGCAAGTTTTGCAAATTCACCGCTGAAGGCACTGTCGAAGTCGACTACAAAGACCTCGTAACCTTGCGTCAGTACATCACCGAGACCGGCAAGATCGTACCGTCGCGTATCACCGGCACCAAGGCGCGCTATCAGCGCCAGTTGGCAACGGCGGTCAAGCGCGCGCGCTTCCTGTCCTTGCTGCCGTACTGCGACAGCCACTGATATTGCAGCCGCTCGATTCGCTTAAGTGGAGCATGCTTCAGATGAGCGCCAAGTCGCTCGTCTGAAACCGCCAGCTTAAGTGGCAACCCAACAAACAACCATTCGGACAGCCATCGCGTTGCGGGCACAAGCGCCTGCTAACGAATACGGAGAGACATCGTGGATTTGATTCTTCTGCAAAAAGTAACCAATCTCGGCAACCTTGGCGACAAGGTCAAAGTGAAGCCGGGTTACGGCCGCAACTTCCTCGTCCCGCAGGGCAAAGCGGTGCCGGCGACAGCGACCAACATCGCTGAATTCCAACAACGCCGCGCCGACTACGAGAAAAAGGCCTCCGAACTGCTGGGCGGCGCCGAAGGCCGTCGTGCCAAGTTGGAAGGTCAAGCGGTCACCATCGCTGCCAACGCATCGACCGAGGGCAAGCTGTACGGTTCAGTGGGTCCGCGCGACATCGCCGAGGCGTTCACCGCCGCCGGCTTTGAGTTGAACAAGTCGGAAGTGGTGATGGGCGAAGGCCCGTTGCGCCGCACTGGCGAGTTCGACGTGCTGGTTCATCTGCACGCCGATATCGAGACCACGGTCAAAGTCACCATCGTCCCGGAAGCCTGATTTCGAAAATCCAGATCAGGCAGGGGCGGGTGTCCAGCACCAGCGGTTGACCATCACCCTGCAGCTAGTAGTTAAAGAAAACGGGCATCTTCGGGTGCCCGTTTTTGTTGGCGATGCCGATACCGACGTGAAGACCATACGCCGGTCTTTTTTGCTTGCTGTCGCAGCCGCTGAGACGCACAGCGGCTAATGAGGCGAGCATGCAAACCATCCGCTGTACGCCCCTTGTCCCCAGCTTATCCACAGACATGTGCATGTTGTTGGCTGTCACTGCTCCGTATGATGCTGACCTCGCGCCGTGCGTTGAACTGCCGCGTACGCCTGCGAGATTCCGGTTGCTTCCAAGTGGAGCACTCCTTCCCGTTTCGCCCTCTCGGACCGCTTGATGGCCGCTGTTTTTCCCGCTCCTCGCCGCACTGAGCGCAGCGATTCGCTGCGCATTCCGCCACATTCCATCGATGCCGAACAGGCCGTATTGGGTGGACTGATGCTGTCGCGAGAGGCCTGGGACAAGGTGGCTGACAAGCTGCGCGAAGAAGACTTCTATCGCCGCGATCATCAGCTGATTTTTCGCGCCATCGGCACTTTGAGCGAAAAGAGCCAGCCCAGCGACGCCGTCACCTTGGGCGAATGGTTCGAAGCGCAGGGTTTGAGCGAGCAGGTCGGCGGTGCCGGTTATGTCATTGAGCTTGCAAGCACGACACCGAGCGCAGCCAACATCGTTGCTTACGCCGATATCGTGCGTGAGAAGTCGATCCTTCGGCAGCTGATTGACGTCGGTACGCAGATCGCCAACGACGGCTTTCAGCCGGAAGGGCGAGCCAGCCGTGACGTGCTCGAATCCGCCGAGCAAGCCGTGTTCCGAATTGCGGAAGCCGGCATGCGTGGGCGCAAGGGTTTTGTCGGCATGAAGGCGGCGCTGCGCGACACCTTCCGCATCCTGCAGGAGCGTTACGACGCCAAGGGCGTGGTCACCGGCCTTGAGACCGGCTTCACCGAGTTAGATGAGCGCACCGCCGGCTTGCAGCCATCGGATCTCATCATCCTAGCCGCGCGTCCGGCGATGGGTAAGACCGCGCTGGCGCTCAACATCGCCCAGTTCTCCGCGATCAAGACCAAAAAAGCCGTGGCCGTGTTTTCGATGGAAATGTCGTCCTCACAGCTGGCCTTTCGATTGATTTCATCATTGGGGCGAATCAATCAGCAGCGCCTGCGCACCGGCCAGCTGGAAGATGAGGATTGGAGCCGGGTCAGCAGCTCGATCAGCCTGTTGAATGAGGCGAAGATTTTCATCGATGACACGCCGGCGCTGTCGCCCACCGAGCTGCGCTCGCGGGCGCGACGGCTGGCGCGTGAGCATGATCTGGGCTTGATCGTGATCGATTACTTGCAGCTCATGCAGGTGCCTGGCAGCAAGGAAAATCGTGCCACCGAAATCTCCGAGATTTCGCGCTCATTGAAGGCTTTGGCAAAGGAACTCAATGTGCCGGTGATCGCGTTGTCGCAGCTCAATCGCTCACTCGAATCACGTACCGACAAACGACCCGTGATGGCCGACTTGCGCGAGTCCGGCGCCATCGAGCAAGACGCTGATTTGATCGTGTTCATATATCGCGACGAGTATTACCACCCGGATTCACAAGATAAAGGCTTGGCCGAGATCATCATCGGCAAGCATCGAAACGGCCCGACCGGCATGCTCAAACTCGCCTTCCACGGCCAGTTCACCTTGTTCGATAACCACACCTCGTCGAGCTACGGCGGGTCGTTCGAGTAGTTGCTGGCTCCCGTCCCAACGCTGACGAGTGCCCGCATTTCGCCTCACACCGCCCGCAAGCCGTCTGGCGCGCCGGCCACACTAGCCATCCTTTTCAACTCACCCTCCGTTTGCATGTCCAGACCCACTGTCGCCACCATTCACCTCGATGCGCTGCGCGCCAATCTGTCGCAGGTTCGCCGTGCGGCACCGACATCGAAGGTGCTCGCAGTGGTCAAGGCTGATGGGTATGGGCATGGCTTGGAGCGCGTCGCCCACGCGTTGAATGGTGCCGACGCGTTTGGCGTCGCCGCCATTGCCGATGCCCAACGTCTGCGCGCCGCCGGTTTGTCGCAGCGCATTGTGCTTTTGTCGGGCATTGACGAAGCAGCCGACCTGCCGCTGCTGCGTCAGTTGCAGTTGGACACGGTGGTGCATCACTCCTCACAACTGCGCTTGCTCGAGGCAGATCGCATTGCCAAACCCATCCGCGTCTGGTTGAAAATTGACAGCGGCATGCACCGCTTGGGTTTTGCGCCTAGCGAGGCCGCCAACGCATTCGCGCGCCTGCGCGCTTTGCCGAATGTCGCGCCCGACATCGTGTGGATGACGCATTTTGCCCGCTCCGATGAATTTGCAGCGGACGCCACCCGTGAGCAGATCGCCGTATTCACAGAGGCGACTCGCGATCTTCCTGGGCAGATCTCGCTGGCAAACTCAGCGGCCGTGTTGGGCTGGCCGGCGTCGCATGCCGACTGGGTGCGACCGGGCGGGGCACTCTATGGACTTTCGGTGGTGGATGGCCGGACGGCGGCCAGCTTCGGCCTGCAACCTGCGATGACGCTCTCGACGGGACTCATCGCCATCAATCGCCTTAACAAAGGCGAGCGTCTGGGCTATGGCGGCAGTTTTGAGGCAGTCGCCGACATGTGCATTGGAATTGCTGCGATTGGGTATGGGGACGGCTACCCGCGCCACGCTCCGACCGGCTCGCCTGTGCTGGTGAACGGCCAGCGCGCTGTTACGGTGGGCAGGGTTTCGATGGACTTGCTGGCGGTCGATCTCGGCACCGTCGGCAACCCCAAAGTCGGCGATTCGGTGGTGCTGTGGGGTAAAGGTTTGGCCGTTGAGGAGGTGGCTGCGGCGGCGGGGACGATCAGCTACGAATTGACCTGTGGCATCACCCGGCGCGTCCGCTTCATCGAGGACTGATCGTTCATCGGGGACTGATAGCAGCGGAGGGTCGACGCGATCTGGCGACCCCCACAGGCGAGACTCGCTTGCTCAGTAGCGCGTCGTCAGCGCGACCAGCCACTCTGGCATCCAGACTAGGAATTGCGCTTCCAGCCACTTGTCGATGCCGGTGACGACCAGCAAGCCTATCGCCAGCAAACTCCAGCCCATCAGCTTGCGACCGCTGTCTCCTGCGCGAAGCATCGACTGGCGATGGCGCTCGAACAGGCCGCGCCCGAGCAAGCCAACCAGCGCCAGTGGCAGCACGGCAGCAACACTGAACACGCTCATCACCATGGCCGCGCCGGTCGTGCCACCGCCACTGGCAGCCAATCCAATGGCAGCGCCCAAGGTCGGGCCGACGCAGGGACTCCAGGCGACGCCCATCAGTATGCCAACGCCAAACTGCGCAGCGGGGTGATCGCTGCGGATGCGCGTCAGCGCGTTGCCGCCCGCGTTGCCCAAGGCGCCAGTCACGCGTGCCAGCGCATCGCGCAAACGAGTGCTCAGCAAGATCAATCCAATCACCGTCATCAACCCGCCGGCTGCGGGTCGCAGACTACGGTCGTCCAGACCGAATAGCTGGCCACTGCTCGCGAGAGCCACGCCGATGACCGTAAAGGTGAGCGCCAGCCCCGCGATCAAGGTAAACAGACCCCATCGACTGCGTCCTGTGGCAGATGCGGCCACCATCGGCAGCACGGGCAGCACACAGGGCGACAAGGTGGTCAACAGGCCGGCGACGAACGCCAACCCCAAGGTGGCCACGCCGGGCAGAGCGGATTCCATCGCTACTTTGCTTTTGGTGACTGCACGCCTGTGTCGATCACGCCTTTATCGAGGAACTCCCGCAGTTTGCCGTCGTTGGTTTCTGCGACTGAAAGCGTCAGGCGTTTGCCGCCGCGAAACAGCATTAACGTGCTCTGCCGAGGCGCACCCAATGCGCGTGCGGCATCACGCTGATCGTCCCAGTCCACTTTCAGCTTAGCCAAACCTGCATAACGCGGCTCCAGCAAGGCCACATCGAGCACCACCGATTGCGCGCGACAGGTCGGGCACCAATCGGCAAACACATCCACCAGCACGGTCTTGCCCTCTGCTTGCAGACTGGCAAGCCGCTCACTGCTGTAAGCCTCGTAGGTCGCCTGCGCGCTGGCGGCTGAAACGCTTGCGAACCAGAGAATGACGAGTGTGATCAAGCACGGAAGGCGCGACACAACAGAGGACATGGCAGGATTCTCGGCGGTGAATGGAGCGGCGTGACGGAAGCTTGATTAACGCGATGGTTGGATATACGGACACATGCGCGGACGCCAGCATTCTAGCGGTGCATGCAACCTGGTACGCACCCGTCGAGCGAAACTTGCGTCACCGCTCTCCCGCTGGGCGACCTTGCTTTCAGTCAACGCCTCACCCTACTTTGCGTTTAAAACCACTGCCTACTTATCGCCGGAACCGCCTGTGCGCATTCTGATGTTTTCTTTGTTGTTGCTCATGACCGCGACCGCGCACGCCGCGCCTTCCAATGGCGCGTGGTTTGATCGCACGCGTGATGGACATGGCATGGATTGGCAGATCGTGGGCAACCGTTTGGTCGGCGGTCTGTTCACCTTTGACGCCGCAGGTGAGCCGATCTGGTATCTGATTGATGCCGCAGTGGTCGCTGACAACGCCGTCGGCGAGCTGATCGAGTATCGCGCCAGCGGCGATGCATTGCCGGCGATACATCAGCGCAACGCAGGGCTTGAGATTCGGCAAGTCACCAGCGCGGCGGCGTGTGGTGATGGCAGCGCCCGCGCTGGTGCCAATCAGCTGTTCGACGTGCGCTTCGTCATCGATGGCCAAGCCAGTCATTGGTGTCTGGAGCCACTATTGCCAGCGGGCGTGATCGCCGAATCGGCTCTGTCGGGCAGTTGGTATGGCGGTGAGGCTGACCGCGGCTGGGGCCTGATTACCTACCGATTTCCCAGCAACGGCAGTGCGGTCGCTTTCTCTACGTTGTACGTTTACGACGCATCCGGCAAACCTCGCTGGGCGTTCGCCGGGCACGCGCCAGAGCTGAGCGAGCTCGGACCGGCGCTGCGTTTCGCGCGTGGCTATTGTCGGCAGTGTCCGAGTCAAACCCTGATCTTGAGTCCGGCCGGCAACGCGTCGATCACCCTCATCACGCCGCGCAATGATGTCGGCTTCAACCGGGTCGCCTTGGCCATGAGCTATCCGTTCGGCGTCGGCGGACAGTTCATTCGCAGTGATCGCCCGCTGCATGTATTACTTTCCACGCCGCCGCCAGCTGCCGTCGTGGCGACACGAGAGGGCATCGTTGAGGGCCGGATCGAGGGCGGACAGACGCATTACCTTGGAATTCCGTATGTCGCACCTCCACTCGGCCGCTTGCGCTGGCGGGCACCACAGGCGGCACTTCCGCGAGCTAGCGTGTTGCGCGCATTCACACCCGCTGCGTCCTGCGCGCAAAAAGAAGTCGCCGAGGGCATTGGCCAAACCAGTCTTGGGACGCGCGGCGAAGACTGTCTGCAACTGAATGTCTCAGCGCCGCCACAGTCGCAAGCCGGGGGATGGCCGGTTATGGTCTGGATTCATGGCGGTGGGCTGACGCAAGGCTCAGCGGTCGAAACCCGTCTCAGCGATGGCCGTCTGCTGTACGCCAACGCCGTGCTGGCGGATGACGGCGTGGTGGCGGTTTCAATCAACTATCGACTCGGTCCTTTAGGCTTCCTGGCAATGCGCGAATTCGCCGGTGAGGCGCCTGACCATCCGACCGCCGGCAACTACGGCTTGCTTGATCAGATCGCCGCTCTGGAGTGGGTGCGCGACAACATTGCCGCGTTTGCTGGCGATCCACGCCGGGTGACCATTTTTGGCGAATCCGCTGGCGGTCGCTCGGTGTGTGCGCTGATGGCAAGCCCGATGGCTCGCGGTCTGTTCCACCGCGCGATTATTCAGAGCGGGGCTTGTCCGCTGAGCTCGGCGAAGCTTGATGTCGTTAACGGCACTCAAGCTTCGGCCTATTCGCAGGGCGATCGGGTGCTTTTCAATTCGGGGTGCGCTGGCAGCGTTGATCGCAAAGCCTGCATGCGTGACATCGATTGGCAGACCTTGATTGATGTCACCCAACCCAGCATCGGATTCGGTCGCCCAGGTGAGAATTTTGGCCACGTGGATGACGGGTTCGCTTTGCCAGTCGCGCCCGGGGTGGCCATGGCGAACGCGACGGCAGCGCCCGTTCCGCTGATTGTGGGCATCAACGCCGACGAAATGACCACCCTGCTGGGGCCAACGCTACAGCCGCAAACCGTCGCCGAGTACGAAGCCATCGTCAATCAACAGATCCCGCATGTCGCCAACCAGGCCTTGGCTTTGTATCCCGCCAGCAGCTACGCCACGCCCACTTTGGCGCTGGCTGATTTGTACGACGACATCGGCTTCGCTTGTCCGGCGCGCGCGTTCTCGCTCAAACACGCCAACGCCGGCCAGCCGGTGTACCGCTACGTCTACACCCATGTCTTTGCCCAGACGGCGGCGTTAGGCGCATTTCACGGGGCCGAGATTGGTTTTGTCTTTGGCCCGGGCGCGAGTTTCAATGCCGCCCAGATTGAACTCAGCCAAAAAGTGCAACGCTACTGGACCCGCTTTGCGGCCAGCGGTGACCCCAACGGCAGCGCGGATCCAATCTGGCCGCAGCGCACGCTCAGCAATGATGTCGCCATCGATCTGGATGTCGTCCCGCGCGCAAACATCAACGACTATCGCAAGTCCTACTGCGACTTCTGGTCGCGTTTTATTGCGTTTTGAAGCGGATCGCGCGACTCGTCACGGCCTTCGTAGTGGGCGCGTGTCAGATCAACGAACAACGTGGCATTTCTGATAACGTAGTGGCACTCGCAGGTGGCAGTGGAATATAGGAATAGTTATGGCAGCGAACCTCGCTAGCAACGAAGTGCTGGTTGGCGCGCAAGGGCGGTTGGTGATTCCCGCTTACTTGCGGAAAGCCTTACAGATAAAGCAGGGTGATCGATTGTTGGCAAGGCAGGAAGACGGCGCGCTGGTGCTGGAGCGTCGCGAAGCCATCGGCAAACGACTGCAAGACCGGTTTCGGCATATTCCCAGCGGAGTCAGTTTGGCCGATGAACTGATCTCCGAACGCCGCGCAGAAGCGGCTAAGGAGGCGGCTGAGCAGTGAGCGTCGTGTTGGATGCCTCCAGCCTGCTTGCATTTTTGAACGACGAGCCCGGAGCCGACGCGGTTTGGTCAGCACTTGCGGGCGGCTTGGTTTCAACCGTTAACTGGTCAGAAGTGGTCCAAAAATCCTTACAACGCGAGGCCGACGTCGTCGGCATGCAGCGAGATTTTTCGGAAGCCGGCCTAAGCTTTATGCCATTCACCGCAGAGCAGTCCGAAATTGCCGCCGAGTTGTGGCAATCGACGCGTCGGTTTGGGTTGTCCTTGGCTGATCGCGCGTGTTTGGCGCTCGCTAGGGAGCGCCAGTTGTCCGTTCTTACAGCGGATCGTGCTTGGACTGAAATGGACCTTGGTTTCGATGTCCGACTGATCCGCTGAGCGACAACGCACCGGTGCGTCAACGAAGGCAAAACGAAGCGGGCGTGATCGAGGCCGCCCACGCCAGTTTCGCGCATGGTCTGTAAACTCCCGCGTTGATCTAGTCACCCAGGACGAGCACCGTGGATTTTTCGTTTACCGAAGAGCAGTTGATGATTCAGGCCGTCGCCCGGCGCATCGCGCAGGAAAAAATTGCGCCGAGTGCCGAGCATCACGACCAGACCGGCGAGTTTCCCTTGGCCAATATCCGCACCTTGGGTGAAAACGGCCTGATGGGCATTGAAGTGCCGGCGGAATACGGCGGTGCGGGCATGGACCCGATCAGCTATGTGTTGGCAATGATCGAAATCGCCCACGCCGATTGCGCGCACTCGACCATCGTCTCGGTCAACAACTCGCTGTTCTGCAATGGCATTCTCAAGTTCGGCTCAGAGGCGCAAAAGCAAAAGTACGTGCGCGCGATTGCCGAGGGCAAAGAGATTGGCGCGTTTGCGCTGACCGAGCCACAATCGGGTTCCGACGCCACCGCGATGCGCTGTCGCGCGGCCAAACAGGCCGACGGCAGCTATGTTGTCAATGGCAAGAAGAGCTGGATCACGTCCGGACCGGTGGCCAAGTACATCGTCCTGTTTGCCGTTACCGACGCCGAAAAAGGCGCGCGCGGCATTACTGCTTTCATGATCGACACCGCCAAGCCTGGCTTCCGCCGTGGCAAGACCGAGCCCAAGCTCGGCATTCGTGCTTCGGCGACCTGCGAGATCGAGTTCGAAGATTTTGTGGTCGACGCTGAGGATGTACTCGGCGAGGAAGGCCAGGGCTTCAAGATCGCGATGGGTGTGCTCGATGCTGGCCGCATTGGTATCGCCTCACAGGCGGTCGGTCTGGCGCGTGCTGCGTATGAAGCCTGTCTGGTGTTTGTGCGAGAGCGCAAAGCCTTTGGTCAACCGATTGGCGCGTTTCAGATGACCCAGGCCAAGATCGCCGACATGAAGTGCAAGCTGGATGCGGCCACTCTGTTGACTCTGCGTGCGGCGTGGACAAAGGGTGAAACCGAGAAGAACGGCGGTCGCTTCAGCACCGAAGCGGCGGTCGCCAAGCTCACTGCGTCCGAAGCGGCGATGTGGATCACCCACCAAGCCGTGCAGATTCACGGAGGCATGGGCTATTCCAAGGAAATGCCATTGGAGCGCTATTTTCGCGATGCCAAGATCACTGAGATCTATGAAGGCACCAGCGAAATTCAGCGGTTGGTGATCGGGCGTAACGAGACGGGCCTGCGCTAAGCAGCTCGCCTTGCACCGATTCAGAGCAGGCGACGGACCAATCAGGTTGTCGCCTCGTCAGCGGCAGGTGGATCGCACTCGGTCTCGCTGAACCACAGTGATACTGACTCGTTGCTCAATAAGAGCGCAGCAATTGGCCGTGTTAGGCGTTTTTCGGTGGCTGTTGCACCAAGCCGGCGCTAGACTTCGCGCCACTTCCACGCCGTCCTCACGCCACTGCCATGAACACCGCCCTCAACGATCCGCGTTCTCCGCTGTTTGACGTGCTGGAGGCGCTGAAAGGGCGCTTGCCGTCGCCACGCTTGAAAGACGCGCGTTTGTTGGCGGAGGTGTTTTGTCGACGAATTCCTGAAGACGATTTCCGCAGCCGCAGCGCGGTGGATTGGGCCGGCATGTTGGCGGGGGTGCTCGACTTCTTGAGGGAGCGCCGCAGCGATACACCGAAGGTCAGATTGTTCAACCCGGGCGTCGACGAATGCGGCTGGGAGAGCTCGCATACGGTGCTGCAGATCGTCAACGATGACATGCCGTTCCTGGTCGATTCGGTGAGCAT
>JBBQQV010000054.1:0-10989 GCA_038215505.1 Lysobacterales bacterium | reverse complement strand
CGATGTGGGTCGAGGAAGATCGCAATAGCCTCATCGAACGGCACGCCATGCTTTCTCAGATTGGAAGCGGCTTTCTCATCGTCCCATTCAAAAATTAAGCTCATAGAAGCACTCAGTGTTGGGGGCTTTTATAACTACAAACTGTGGTTATGTCAATCCTTGCCCACCGGCCACTATCGCCGTGGTCTGCGCGGCCGCCTCGTGCTCGTCGTCCTCCGTTGTTGTTTGCTGTCCCTGGTGGCAGCCTTCGACCGCTCGGTCAACACCGCCCTCTAACGCTTTGGCCCTGTGCGGCCACGCCTCGCCCGCTCCTGCTCCCGCTGCTCGGCGCGATGCTGCGCCTCCACGCGCTCGCGTACCGCGAGCACCTCGACGGCACGCTGGTGGCGCTTCGCCAACTCACCGCGCCGATGCTCGATCTCCGGCCGCAGCTGAGAGGCAAGCTTTCGCGTCTCGCCACTCAGCGTCTCCATCTGCGCCTGGCGCAACGTCAGCACCCGTTCTGTCCGTGTCCTCTGACGCGCTTGGCTCGCCAGCCAAGCGTCGGATGTCTTGAGGGTCCCGAAGGCCGCACCCGCCCGCTGCGCAATCGACTGCACCCCGCGCCACAACCCGCCCAGCCCGCCTACCTTCTCCCACTGGTCGCGCGCGTCGAGGTGCTTCGCCACGCGCTGGCCAATGGCCTGCAGCCGCCTCGCGCACCACTCGGCACCTCGCTGCGCGCGCATCCACGCGCCCACGAACGGGGCAAGCTGCGGATGCTGCTCCGCCATCTGCTCGAACGTCGGCGGCGCGCGTCGCCGCACTTCGACGCGCAGCTCATAGGTCGACAGCACGTCGAGCCGCGCCACGTCGGTGCGCTCAGTGCGCTGGTGCTCCAGCGCGATCAGCTTGGCCGGCTCCGGCATCTGCCGCACCACGTCGGCGACCGCCGCGCGGTGCTCGGCCTTCGCCGCCCGGAACTCGATGACGTTGCTGCGCTGGACGGGATCGCGCCAGGCGCTCGGCAACTGCTTGGCCTCGGCCAGATCCCCGATGCCACGCTCGGCGTTGCTGCGCATGTCGATACGCTCGCCCACGCCGGCACGCGCCATCGCCTGATTGCACGCGTCAGCCCAACGGCCACGCAGCACTTTGAGATCGGCGGCGCGTGCCTGTTGGCGCGCCGGCCCCTTCAACGCATCGTGGGTGTCGCCGTAGCCTTTCTGCGCCCCGCTCCGCTCCGGGGCCTTCGCGTTGTAGCGCCGGAAGTACTGCTCCGGATCGCGCTCGATGCCGTCGCATCGCCGCTCCGAAAACATCAGATGCACGTGTGGCTGCTCGCCACCATCGGCGGCGGTCGGGACGTGGATCGCCCACTGGTAGGCGTGCCGGTCACCTAGCTCCTGGTCGACCCATACCCGCACCAGCTCGACCCGCTGCTCGGGCGACAGTTCGCGCGGCAAGGCGATCTCCATTTCCCGGTAGGTCGTACCGTTGATCCGCTCGTTCGCGTCAGCCGCCTCCCAGAAAGCTTGCGGGTTGGACTGCGCCCACGCTGGCATGTTGCCGGCGTGGGTCGCCTCCAACCGCTCGCCGCGCTCAAGCCGGCCGGCGTACGGGCCAACGCGCGCGATGTAGGCGGCATGAGGCCCGGCTTTGCCGGCCTTGCCAACCTTCATCGATAACCGCGCGATGGCCATGCTTTGCGCCTCTGCTTTTGCTCGGCTATTGCCGCCGGCGGGCCGCGCGTTTTTCTCGGAGAGAAAAACACCTAAGCGCGCCTTCTGTCAGCCTTCTGTCAGAAGGATACGTCTTTGCGTCGCTCTGCGCCACCAATTGCGCTAGGATGGTGGCGACCTCTCCAAAGGAGACAACGATGCAAACAGCCACCGACTGGACCGCATCCCGCCTCGCCTACCTGCACGGACTAAAAGCACCGTCAGAGCATCAACGTCTGCTGCTTGTGCTTGCCGACAAGGAAGATCGCACCGCCGATGAAGAGCGAAAACTGGCCGCACTGTGGCGCGCCGAGAAAGCCGCAGACCGCGCCCAACGCGCCAAAGCCAATGCCGCGAGGATCGTCAATGCAGACCGGGAAGCGGAGCGCAAGGCACGTACACACCGCCTCATCGAGTTAGGCGGCCTGATCGAGCTGGCTGATGTGGGCAGCTGGGATAAGGGCATCCTGCTTGGTGCCCTGCTCGGACTCGCCCAAGTGAACGACCCCGAGCGCAAAGCTCGCTGGAAGGCGTCAGGTGACGCGCGGCTGGCCGACCGCGAGCGTTCCAACGGCTGATCCTGCAGATACCGGTCGCTCACCTGTTGTAGTCGCGTTGTGACTACAATAGGCTTTGCATTCGCTAGAAGAAACCGCCATGAGCACCGCCGACACCTATGTCCGCGCACGCATCGACACCGCTACCAAGAAACGGGCAGCGGATGCTCTTGAGGCCATGGGACTGTCTATTTCTGACGCCATCCGTTTATTGATGCTGCGCATCGCCGATGAGCGCCGTTTGCCCTTTGATGTGAAGGTTCCAAACGCCACCACGCGCAAGGCGATTGCCGAGCTTGAGGCTGGGAAGGGCAAGCGGTTCGCAAGCGTCGACGATCTGATGGCCGACCTGCATGCGGACGATTGACCGGGCGTCTGCCTTCAAACGCGACTACAAGCGCGAAGCCAAGGGCCAACACCGGGCCACACTGGATCGGGATCTGAAGCCGGTTCTTGTCGCGCTGGCGACCGATCACCCGCTGGATGCCAAGTACCGAGACCATGATCTGAGCGGTGACTGGGCGGGTTACCGCGAGTGTCACGTCAAGCCGGACTTGCTACTGATTTACCGAAAGTCCGACCCCGACACCCTTCGCCTGGCGCGACTTGGCTCGCACAGCGAGCTTTTCGGGTGATCCTGCCCCAATAAAGGGCCTCAACTCCGCGCATCTTCGCTAAACATCGCGTCTCAACGGGCACAAACGCTTCAAAGCGCGAAGAATCGCGATGTTTAGCGAACATGCGCCAAGAGTTACCAAGAGTTGCCAAGAGTTACCAAGAGTTACCGGCCAGTCAGGTCTTTTTACGACCCTCCGAAGCCGGCCGCAGCACAGCCAACAGCGCAGCGTTCTGCGCCTGAACGGCTTCGAGCTGGCCAGCCAGCTTCGCGCCAGCCTCGCGCGCCTCACCCGCGAGTTGCCGGGCCTGATCGCGCTCGATCTGCAGGCCGTCCGCCCGCTTCTCAATCTCGCCGAGCCGCGCCTCGGCCCGCTCCGCACGCGTCGTGGTCGCGGCCAGCTCGGCGCGCAACGCATCGAGGGCGGCGGCGAACGCCGCCGCAGCTGTTTCTGACGCGCTCTGCGCCTCCATCAGCTGCTCCTGCACCGCCTCAAGCTCAGCGGCCTGACTCTCGAAGGCGGTCGCCAGCTCGTGGCGCAGCGCGTCCGTCTCGCTGCGCTCGGTATCCCATGCCGCCTGTGCACTGCGCAGGTTCTCGTTGGCCAGCTCCTGGGCCTGTAGCCAGAGCGCAGCGAGGGCTTGGGTATGGGATGCCTGCACCGCCTCGGGAATGGTGATCGCCACCGGCGTCGCCTGGGCGGTCTGCTGCCGTCGCCACTCACGCATGACGGTCGAGGCCGCATTCATGTCGACACGAGCCATGCGCCGCACCTGGTCAACGGTAGGGAAGTCGGTACGGCCGGCCTGCTCGAACAGGGACACGGCTGCAGCAACAATGCGATCACGCACGTCGGACGGAATGGGGGGCAAGGACATGGCGGGCTCCGGGCGAAATGACGGTGAAAGCATAATAACATTATTCTTATTCTGATGAAATACCCATTTTGGACGATGCTCCGGTCAACCGCCATTGCTCCACAAGCTCCACAAGCTCCGAAACGACTCCCCACGGGGCCTCGCGGAACGGCTGCCGGCAGTGCTCGCGCACCCAGCGCTCTTGCTCTACCGTTCGCTCCTTGCAAAACCGCTTTCCGGCCGCCCTTGAGGCGGCCGTGGCTCTCGACGCGAAGCGGCGACCGATGCGCGCAAGCGCGCTGTTTCTGTAGGCGGCCGCAGGCCGCTGGAAGATCAAACAAAGACACGCCGGAGCACGGCCCGTAGGCCGCAGGCCGTAGGGTTGTGCGTAGGGCACCTCCTGCAAAGGGGCCCCGGTCGCGTAGCGACTGGGGGCAGGAGGCGTGCTCATTGCTGTCCGTAACGCGACTTATCCACAGCCTCCCGGCTTTAGCTTGTTTTTACTTGTTTTGCTCTCTTGTTTTAGGGGCTAAATTCTGTCAGTAAATCAATAAGATACAGGCGCATTCAGCAACACATTCCGAGCGTAACAGCAACAGATTCCGAGCAAAGCAGCAACAGATTCCGAGCAAACAGCAACAGATTCCGAGCGCTATCCACATATCCACAGCCCCATGAAGCAGCAACAGCATACGTTCTGTGTTGTTGTATTCTATGGCCATGGCACAGCAGCTCGATGTAGACAGGCACTCCGTCACGCAGTCGAACGACTTGATCGAGGCTGCGCAGATGTTGACGCTGAACGAAAAGCGCCTGGTGCTATGTATGGTCGGCAAGCTCGACCCCCGCAAACCCATTCCTACTCGCGGCACCGTCGAGATCCACGCCGACGAGTTCGCCGAGCTCTATGGCATTGAGTCACGAGGGCACACTTACGAGGCGCTGGACGATGCCGCGCGTGGTCTCTACCAACGCTCTATAAAGACCATCCGCCGCGGCTCAAAGGGCAATGTGGAGCGCGCTGTCCGCTGGGTGTGGATGGCCGAGTACCGTCAAGGC
Organism: Lysobacterales bacterium; assembly: GCA_038215505.1. Lineage (GTDB taxonomy): Bacteria > Pseudomonadota > Gammaproteobacteria > Xanthomonadales > Xanthomonadaceae > JANNWF01. The sequence continues at coordinate 6,200 of JBBQQV010000054.1, read as the reverse complement.
GAGGCCAAAGTGATCCTGGGGCCGAGTCCTGCACTCCTCCCCTACCTCACCCTGCTGCATGAGCGCTTCACGACCTATCAGCTTCGTCAGATCGGGGGGCTCAACTCCTTCTGGGCGATCCGCCTATACGAACTGCTTGCGCAATTCCGATCCATGGGAACCCGAGCGATACCAATTGACCGCTTTCGCGAGATGCTCGACCTCACCGACAAGTACGACAGGATCGAGGCGCTGAAACGGCGCGTGATCGAGCCTGCCATCGCACAGATCAATGCAGAAACCGACCTCCGTGTCTCGTGGAAATTCATCCGTGAGGGACGCAGCGTCACGGCCGTGTCGTTTGTCTTTGGCGTTGAACGCCAAGGGAAGCTACCGCTGGATACGCCCTGACAGCCAACCTAGACCGCTAGCTAGCTATCTAGATAGCTTACGTGAAGCCTGCTCGGAAGGTGTTGCGCTTCCAGCCTTGGCGCTGGCTTGATGCTTAGGTAACAGCCCGAACTGTCTTTCTATCTATCTGTTTTTATTGCTTTTTATTCTTGTTCCGAGGCCGACTTTTCGGAGTTGTAGCTTTTGTAACATTGCTCGGAATGTGTTGCTGTATACAAAGCTACAAAGCTACAAAGCTACAAAGCTGCATAGCTAGCTATCTAGCTATTTCGATAGCTTGTACCGCGTGCAAAGCAGCTCTTCGATGATTTCTGTTTCAGTGACCCGCCTGCCCGATGCAACGCTCGACTCGGCCGCCCCAAGCTTGAGTGCGTTGGCTACATCCCAGCGCAGGCGAAACAGCTTCTGGACGGTTGGCTCCGGTTTGACGGGCAATGCAGGGGCGGACACCGCAGCGCTCGCTTGTGCACTGCTCCGGTTCGCGTGGTCCCCTGCCCCACCCTCCAGAAACGCCGTTGGGTCCTTCGCGCTGACGAATCCACTGATATCGGGCTTGGCTTTCATGCGGTGATCTCCCGAAAAAACCCTTCTATCTCGGCTATGGCCGCGTGATCACGACCGATCTCCTGAACAGTTGAACCTTCGCCTATCGCCCGGCGAAACGCGACGCGCTCACAGACCTTGGTTGGTAAGACGGTCAGCTTCTGTTCTGCCAGAAACTCGAGCATCTCGGCCGCGTCCTTCGTGCGTGGATCGACGCGGGTCAAAAGGACACGCACATCTAGGCTTGGGTTGTAGTCCTTAGCCAGCTCGACAACCTCCAAGAGATCCGTCATCGCGGCGGCGTCCAAGTTGGACGCTCCAACCGGAATCACCGCACGCTGTGCCAACAACAGTGCCGACCGAAGTCCGATCGAGTCACGACCGCCGGCATCCACCACGACGTGGTCGAATCCGGCCGCCAACTGCTTGCCCTCACTCAGGATGGCCTTGCCTGCTAGGCAGGTAGTGGTCGGGCTGGGCTGGTGACAATTGGGGTTGTCGCGACGCCACGCAGCCCAACTCGCCGCACTTGCTTGAGGATCGCCATCGATCAACAGGGTCTTCCCCTGTCTGGCCAGCATCACGGCTAAGTGAACCGCTGTGGTGGTCTTGCCGACGCCGCCCTTTGTGTTTACGCATGCGTAGATCATGAATGTCTCTTATCTATTAGATAGCATTATAGCTAGCTATCTATGTTGCAACAACCTTGCGAGGTGTCTGGGATCGCCCGTCGGCCAGCCACTAGCTAGTTTTGTGGCTTCGCCACGACGATATGGTGTTCAAAAGACGCTGGTGCAGCGGCCCTGATTGGTAACGTCCCAACTAAGCCTCTGCTTGACTCATTTTTGATTAAATTCGTCTCGAACCTGTTGGTCGCTTTTTTTACGTGCGGCCAAGATGTCGTGGAAATTCTCGCGCTGATTTTCGATGGCTTGAAGCGCATGCAAACGTTCTTTCTGCTTAGCTACCAGGGTCTTGCCAATGGTTGCGTTTTTTACCAATGAGTCATCGCCACAACTTTTGCCGCTTGAGTACCAACGCGCCAGTGGGGACTTCGTGTTTGATCGCACGGTTGAAGGTCGTGCGATCAAGTGCTTGACGATCATGGATGACGCCACGCATGAGGCAGTCGCGATCGTCCCTGAGCGCGCGATCTCAGGCTCTCAGTTTATGGATGAAACTTCACAACGATCTCGCGACACGGCTGATGCCGAAACTCAGGTCGTAGCGGAACCTGTCAGATGCCGAATAGCGAACCATGGTGGTGGCCATACCTTCGGCTTGGGAAATCTGGTACTCCTCGCAAGCAAAGGCCATCGCTTCCGGGCCACAAGCCAGCCAAGCATTAGGTGATGCCGCCTCTGTGTCCATTTGCTCCGGGAGCCATGCGTCGAGCAGGCGTCCATTCCTAGAGACTCGCGCCCCGCGCAGGAATTCAGGGAAATAGTCACTTCCGGTTATCTGCCAGACTTCGTTTTCCCCAGACTTGTCGCGCAAGGGCGTGAGTGCGTATGGGCTCCCTTGCCCTTGCGTCAGCAGCCATGAGTGCGGGCGGCGGCCGACCCATGCCCCTTCCTCACCGAAGTAAGGGGCAACGCGCTTGCGAATGGCCGCATCGTCTGCCGCTGCAAGGCGGCACCCCGGATCGAAACGCAAAGACGAGGTGATAACCAGAAGGTCATCCTCCGACCATGGCAGGAGCTCCGCCAAGTCATGCCCGAGGTAAGGGCGACTCTGGCTCGGGCGCATCGGTCTTGCGGTGCTGTCTTCGTAACCAGGCCAGCAAAAAGCGGGGCGGCTTGCATCCCCTTCATTGCGGCAATGCCTCCAGTTGAACTGCATGACGCAGATGTTGGGTATGCCGTTGCAGGGCTTTAGTCGATGTCGATTGACCCGGCCGCTTGCTTGAACGACGGACTGCATGGAAGAGGGATCAATCACCGCCCAATCGAAGTCATGATCACGACCAATTTCCTCGACTGGCGTCGCCACGACGATGAAAGGTACTGATGAATCCGATGCGCTACGCATCAGCCTTTGCACTTCAGTGTCCGCGCGAATGTGTGCATCGCCTGCCGTTCGAGAGAGCAGTTGGTCGAGGCGAAGCTCCTTCTTGAAGCGAGCGATCCTGAACTCACCGGCGTGGTAGCAGGCGACATGGGCATGGGGCAGGGAAGCAGAGAGGCAGCTGGCCATATCGACCGCTGTGGCAATGTTGGCCACACGCACAAGGCCGAAGGAAATCCTTCGTCCCTCGGCATCGTATTCCCACGCATTCCATGCGTGGAGCTTGCGACATGCATCGAGGACCGCTCGCTGCCAACCGTCGACGGAGACCTCGTCCAGTCTTTGAAGGCGTGCGAGTCGCATCACGGGTGAGGTTCTGTGCGCCTCGGCTATTCCATCCGTTCGCGCCTGATACCACGTGGAAAAGAAGTCGGGCGCTTCTGCCCTGCACGCGAGCACTCCGGGAGAGCAAAGATCATCGATAGCCATGCATAGATAGCTATCTTGCTGATCGCCGCCGAGAGCCGACCGCATGGCCACGCCCGACCGGAAGGCCCGATGAATAGCTTCGGCAGATGCTTGGGATAGGGTCGCGGACGAACAAACTACGTTGCGCCCCGCCATTGCCGCCAACTGCACGACCCTCAGGACTGCGACCAGCGCCTCTGGCTCGTAGCTATCGACCTCATCGAGGACAAGATCAGCGCTGCATACCCGAAACAGCGCCTTGACGTAGCGCCCCTGGGACGCCGGCTCCCCCGCAGCCGCAAGGAAGTCCACCGTCGACACCAGCACTGGCGTGGCGACAAGCGCGCGGTCCCGCTGGATTGGCAGGGCTCGACCCAGCCACTCTGGCAGTTGGGATGTTCCCCCCTCGACGTCGATACCCATCTCGATCGGGTTCTCGTCCTCGTCTGAGTATTCTCTGGTCGCCCGGGCGGCATTGAAGAGATCAAGGGACACCGAGTCCCCAATCACCACGGACAACTCTTCGTTGCTCAGCCCAACCGACTCTCTCAGCGCCGCACCGCTCTGTAGGGTCAGACTCCGCAGGTTGAGCGCGATCGACACTCTCGGCGCGTCCTCACGAGACAGGACACAGGCCGCCCTCAGATTCATCCGGGTCTTCCCGGTACCCGTGCCGGCCATGTTGAAGACCAGGCATGCTCGCGCAGAAGACTGTGCCCGCGCCCTCATGAGTTCGGTGGCAGCAACGTCCTGCCATTGAAATCTGGAGCCGGTTGGGGCCGGGGCCGACATGCGAGCGAGGGCGCTGGCACCAATCCCGGGCAAGCACCACGCCTCCCCGGCCGTCGATCCGAACCACCGCGCCATTTGGGAGAAGGTGGTTTCAGCCTCACGCCCCACCTCACGAAGATGCCAATCCAGCAATTGGTTCAGCCCCCTTTCGGGGCCGAACATCGCGGTATTCGCATAGAGCGCCCGATCTGCACCGGGCTGCAGCATCACGACGCGTGAGACCTGATGGTCAGCCGAAATCAGGGCCGCCCTGGCAACCATCGATAGTCCCTGCCAGAACATTGGACTCAATGACTCGCCGCCCAAGAGTGCGTGAAGCTGTTCTTCCGCGCTGCGGTAGGCCTCGAGCACCTCGTGCGCAATCTCGCCGACCGGTGTCACCTGGTCATCGCGCGGATCCTCGGCGCGAACGTGCCTTCCCAGACCAGTGGGGCAAAATGTGCCCACTGAGCGCCGGCCGCCAGACCCACTGGATTGGCATTGGAGCAGGCCATGATGACTCACGACCAGAAAGTCGATCGCCTCATTCGCCGCTGAAACAGAGAGTGGCGACTGCGAACCCAAAACCCGCGTCCCCAGCGTCACGCTCGCAAGATTGGTGCGCAACCCAGCCCACGCCAATGGCCAATCCCAGCCGTTTCTTCGGAGGGCCTGGAGCAATTTCAGTGACAACCACTCGTGGCGGACTTCGTCGACCGACGTCTGGGCTTCGCTCCTAAGCTTTGCGGCGAAGCGCTCGCTTGCCTTTCCGATGTCATGGACAAGCCCGGCGGCACGCGCGAGGAGCGCCCCAGCGCGATGCCACATCGGGATCTCCGGTGTTGAACCCATGTCGTTTCGCAGCTTTTGAGACGCAGGAGTGGTCATCTAGGGTCTCTGAGGGGTTCACCCACCTGATGAGGGGGGGGTACGCTATCTGACGAGTTTACTTTCCAGGCTGATAGGGTCTCTACAGATGGCTGATGTTCTCATTGACGCCGACGGACCTGAAGAGACCCCTGACGCACACGAACAGCAGGGCTGGAAGACGCTCGGGGAGACTGCGTACCGATCTGCCGCAGCCCAACTGATCCACTTCAGCGCCAAGTCCGTCAACTCGAATGCACGCGCAGGCGGCATCCGACTCGGACCTTCCGATAGCCTCGATCTCCCATATGTCAGCGCCCGTACCGCCTTGGCGGCCGGCTGGTCGATCTCCACGGACTACACAGCAAACTCGGGCACAACGGCAACAGCAGTCAAGCAGATGCGTGCCGTCGAACGAGGGGCGATCGGCGAGGCCGCTGCCCATGAAGTGGCGCTTATCGAGGCGTTGCACCGGGACGTGCGTTCATCGCGACTCGAGCTAGGCTTGGAGCCTGTCGACGCACGGCTTCGCCAGATCCTGATTCCCCATCCCGAAGCGCCCGGTGGTTACATGGCCATGACGCCGATCACCGCCGGCGGCCTGTGCGAAATCCTGCTGGGCAAGGATGGGCTCGTTACCCAGCACAACGCCGAGTCTGATGCGTTGCGTAAGCAAGGCGGCCGGGAGGGAACCGCCCCGCTGACCATCCGCCGCGCCAACCTCGGTATCGGCGGTGCGAATCCACAGAACGTCGGGGCGCTGGTTCGTTCTATGCAGCGCCCAATTCTGGCTCCGTCGCCACGCCCCAAAGCTGGTCTGCGGCTCGCTTTTCGGGTCTATCACAAGGGCATCGATCTCCCGCCCATGAGACCCTTGTTTTTGGAGTTGCGTGACTTGCGCGAGCGAGGCAGCGTCGATGGCGTCCATCTGTCCACGATGTCGCTCCGCGACCATGAGTCTTCGATCCTGCAGCGGAGCCTGTCAAGCTACTTGTCGCCTGATCGTCGTGTCCTTTGTTCTTATTCAGCGCTTTGGCGATTGCACCTGTTCGACCCGATGCGGGTTGAGGGTGACCTGCTCGATTCGGGACCAGTTTCTGGTGCCGGCTGACCAGCGTTGTGGGTGGCGTTGGCGGGCGTCCACAACCACCCCG
>JBBQQV010000053.1:0-11124 GCA_038215505.1 Lysobacterales bacterium | reverse complement strand
CCCAGTAGCGCGACCGGCACGATCACCGATGACGATTTGCCAGCGGTCACGATTGCGGCGGCACCAAGCAGCACAGCTGAAGATGGCGCCACGAATTTGGTGTACACGCTGAGTTTGAGCCAAGCGGCGTTGAGCCCATTGACGGTCAGCATTACGACCACGGGCACGGCGACCAGCGGCACGGATTACACCGGTGCGGTGACAACTTTGCTCATTCCGACGGGCAACACCACCGGCACGATCACCATTGACCCCACTGCGGATACCGTGATCGAAGCCAATGAAACCGTGATTTTGACGGTGACCAGCGGCAGCGGCTACAGCGTTGGCGCACCAGCGATTGCGACCGGCACGATCAACAATGACGATGTGCCCGCAATATCCATTGCTGTGGCACCTGGAAGTGTGCTGGAAAATGGCGCAGCGAACTTGTTATATACCGTAAGTTTGGATCAAGCGGCCTTAAGCCTGACCACGGTCAATATCGGTACTGCCGGCACCGCGATTAGTGGTACGGACTACAGCGGTGGCGTGGCAACTTTGAACATCGCGACGGGTAATCTCAGCGGCAGCATCACCATTGATCCCACTGCGGATGCGGTGGTGGAAGCCAACGAAACCGTGATTCTGAACGTGGCTGCGGGCACGGGTTACACGGTCGCCAGTCCAAACAGCGCCACCGGCACGATCACCAACGACGACACAGCCGGCATTACGCTCACCCAATCGGGCGGATCGACCGACGTCACCGAAGGCGGCGCGACCGACAGCTACACCTTGGTGCTGACCAGTCAGCCGACTGCCAACGTGGTGATCTCGCTCAACACCGGCGCGCAGGTCACCGCAGCTCCGGCCCCGATTACCTTCACCAGCGGCAACTGGAATGTGGCGCAGACCGTGACCGTGACCGCGGTCGACGATCTGATCGCCGAAGGCCCGCACACCGGCACGATTACGCACAACACGACCAGCAGCGATGGCAATTACAACGCCATTGCGGTGGCCAATGTGGTCGCCAACATCATCGACAACGACGTGCCCGGGGTTAGCTTGGTGCAGACTGGCGGCAGCACCAACGTGACCGAGGGCGGTGCCACCGATACGATAACCGTGGTGCTGACCAGCCAACCCACGGCGAATGTGCTGGTGGCGCTAAGCGCGACCCAAGTCACTGCCGCACCGACACCGCTGACCTTCACCACTGCCAACTGGAATGTAGCGCAGACGGTCACGATCACCGCGATTGACGATGCGATTGCCGAGGGCACGCATACCGGTTCGCTAGGATTTGTCGTGACCAGTGCCGATGCCAACTACAACGCGCTGGCCGTACCGGCGGTGAGTGCGACGATTACCGACAACGACAGCGCCGGCATCACGGTCACGCCGACCACCGGCTTGGTCACTACCGAAGCCGGCGGCACCGCCACATTCACCGTGGTGCTGACCAGTCAGCCCATTGCCAACGTGGCCATCGGCCTGAGCAGCAGCGACGCCACTGAAGGCACTGTGACACCAGCAAGCCTGACGTTTACTGCAGGCAACTGGAACGTAGCGCAGACAGTGACCGTCACCGGCGTCGATGATTTTGTGGTCGATGGCAGCATCACCTACAGCATCGTCACCGCCGTTGCGGTGAGCACCGATCCGAACTATGGCGGTGTCAATCCCGCCGATGTCAGCGTCAGCAATACCGACAACGACGTGCGCGGCATCACCGTCGTGCAATCGGGCGGCACGACCGCTGTGACCGAAGGCGGCGCGATCGACACCTTCACCGTGGTGCTGACCAGCCAACCCGAGGCGAATGTGCAGATTGCGCTGAGCGGCACGCAAGTCACCGCAGCGCCGACGCCGCTGAGCTTCACCGCGGCCAACTGGAACGTCCCCCAAACCGTCGCCGTGACGGCCATCGATGACGCGCTGTTTGAAACCAATCCGCATGCTGGATCGGTGAGCTTCGTGGTCACCAGCGGCGACGCCGGTTACAGCGGGCTTGGCATCGCAAATGTCGCGGTCAGCGTGACGGACAACGACCCGGCGCCCGTCATATCGATCACAAGCCCGAGCCAGCCTGAGGGCAATGCCGGCATCAGCGTGATGAATTTTGTGGTCAGCCTGTCGGCGGCGTCTGGCCTGCCGGTCACGTTTACCCGAGCCACGCTAGACGGCACGGCCACGGCGGGCAGCGACTATGTGGCGTTGGCTTCAGCGGCGGCGAGCATTCCAGCTGGGCAGACCAGCTTGACCATCCCGGTGACGATCAATGGCGACACCGTGTTCGAGGGCGATCAGACATTCAGCGTGATCCTAAGCGCGATCACCAACGCCACGCCCAGCCCGACGATCACCGGTATCGGCACGATCGTTGAAGACGACCAGCAGCCGACGACGACCACGATCATCAGCGATCTGCCTGATCCCAGCGTGGTTGGCGAGCCGTACACGGTGTCCGTCAACGTGGTCGCCAGCAGCAGTTCGCCGCTGGGCACGGTCACAATCAGCGATGGCACGGCGAGCTGTGGCCCGGTCACGCTGACCACTGGCGCCTCGCCGAACAGCAGCGCCAGCTGCGCTGTCACCAGCACCAGCATTGGCGCCAAAACGCTGACCGCGACCTACGCGCCGGCCAGCACCGCTTTTGCCGCAGGCTCAGGCACGACGACGCATCAGGTCAACGCCGCCGGCACGACGATTAGCGTCAGCGGCCCGGCCCGCAGCCGCATCAACCAGCCCACCGCGTTCAGCTTTGCACTGGCGGTGACGGCGCCGGGCGGCGGCACGCCTACCGGCACGGTGACGCTGTTGAGCGGTGCCAGCAGTTGCATTGCCACACTGCCGAGCACCAGCTGCAACCTGAGCTTCAACGCGCTAGGTAGCCGCACGGTTAGCGCCAGCTATGCTGGAACCGCCAACTTCAGCGCCTCGGCATCCAGCGGTGCCGGCAACGCGCAGACGCTGGTCTTTGCCTTGGCCGATCTGCAGGTAAGCAAGACTGATGGGGTCGATACTTACGGGCCTGACGATCTGATTGTCTACACCGTGCAGCTGCGGAATCTGGGCCCCGATGCCGCCGCCAACCTGCGTCTGCGTGACACCCTGCCGGCTGCGCTGCCCAATGTGCTTTGGTCATGCGACTCCTCCGGCGGAACCACCTGTCCGCAAAGCAGCGGTAGCGGCGACCTAGACGCGCTGATCGCCGTATTCCCGGTTGGCGGTCTGCTCAATTACACCTTCTTCGGCAATGTCCAGGGCTCCCCGCCAGAACTGGTCAACACCGCACTGGTGGAGCTGCCCGCCGACACCACCATCGAAGATCCGGTGCTGAGCAACAACAGCGCGACCGACATCAATCGGCAAACCTTGATATTTGCCAACGGCTTTGAGGAGCTGGCAATCAACGCGCCCAGCGGCAACTACCGGATGCCGAGTCTGGCACTGCGCAGCGTGCTGGATGACGTTGCGCGCGCGGCGCTGGTGCTGAACGATGCCGAGGGCGAGGCACTGCGGGTGTATGCCCGCGTTTGGGAAGGTGAAGTGCAATACGCACTGGCCCTGCGCGACAGCAGCGGCGCGCTAAGGCTGGCCGCATGGAACAGCTACAGCGACGAACCCACGCTCAGCTGGGCCGCGCGCAGCGTGAGCAGCGGCTGGGTAATCGAAAGCGTGGAGTTGCGCTGAGAGCAGGTGCCCGGGGCGACCGCTGGTCGCCCCGCGGGTTTAAAGTTCAACCTGTGAGCAGCGTGAGCGCGCCACAGTTGATCGCGCAGGCTCTGGCACCGAGGCTTTTGCAGTCGGCTTGTTAGATCAAGAGCGCCGCAGAGCCCCGTTTGAACCTGATCGCGAAAATCGGAAGAGGTGAGTGCGTCTGTCCCGAGGTGGGCGCGCTATCAAGACTTGGCGCGAGCAAGCCATGTACGGCCATTGCTCCTGATCGTTCGAGTGTGTTGGCGCGCTGCGAGCTGGGTGCGCCGGTCAACGGTCTGGGCGGTAGCTTGGCGCTGGCGATTGCAGGCGCGCTCACGTTTGGCCTGATCCCCACAGCGCGTGCACATGTGTTTCCAACCACGCCGGACCTGAGCACCCTCGATGGCGCGACCGGCTTCCGCCTCGACGGCGTGGCGACGAATGACTTTTCCGGCTTTGCAGTGAGCGCCGCCGGCGATGTCAACGGTGATGGCATCGACGATCTGCTGATCGGGGCCGCTGGCACAACAGTCGCCGAGACGGTCCGTGGAGGGGCGGTGTGAGCTGGAGGTTAACGGTGCCGGGCGCGAAGACGCATTCGAGTCTCTGAACTCGATGGCCAACTACCGCAGCCCCGATTGCCTCGCTGTCGTTGTTCCTCGTGGAATTCTGGCCGCGGTCAGCGCCAGATCAGGTGCCGACCTGGAGGGCGCCAATGGCGAAAGAATTGTGGTCGAGGGTGCCGCCAAGCGGGTCAAGGTCTGGCTGAAACCCGAGGTCAAGAACAGCGAGGTGCGCTACTACTGCCAGACCCACGTGCGCATCACCTCGGCGGATCAGTTGGCGCTGGCCGACTAAGTTGGCTGAAGGCAAGTCGACCATACCGTTGAAATCAGCACACTGGAGGTCGAGCCCTCGAGGCCCAGGAATGCCTGAGATTGGTCAAATTTCGGGCTCGCTTGAACGTCCACTTTTGCAGTTTTTGCCTAGCTTCTGAATGACCGCTCCGGGTCGGACGGGGACTGTCGGCCACTTTCGGACGTTCAGATCACGCCTAACGCAGGAGGCCATCTCGAGTGGCGTTGCATCCTGTTTGAAACTTAAGCGGCGACGCTCTGGATCTTGCGCTGTTGCTGTCGCTCGTGATCTTCGCGCTTGGGTCCGCATTGGGCTCGCACCGAGCAGCGGAGCTGGACTTGGGGAAAGGCGCGAAGGTGGCATGAGACGGCGGCCGTGCTGTGCGCCTCTTGCAGGGCTGAAGATCGCCACGTAGGCTCAAGCGGGCACGCCCGCACGTAAGGCGCGCTGCGCCGGCACGCATCCGGGTGCCAAGGGAAGAGGAGCGCCTCATGCAAGATTGGCTCGATGGGGAAACCCCGCGCGCCGTCGCCGTGGGTGGCGCGCCATGCAGCGACACAACGGCCACCGCGGAACCGCCGCTGATCAGTCTGGTCATTCCTGCCTACAACGAGGCGGCGATGCTGCCGCGGCTGCTGATTAGCGTTGAGATCGCGCGCTCGTTTATTCGCGCACCGGCCAGCCTCGAGGTGATCGTCGCCGACAACGGTTCGACCGACGACACTGCCGCCATCGCTGCGGCGCATGGTGCGCAAGTGGTGCCGGTAGAGAAGCGCTGCATCGCGGCGGCGCGCAATGGTGGAGCGGCGTTTGCGAGGGGCGATATTCTCGCTTTCGTCGATGCCGACATGGTCGTGAATGCGCAGAGCTTCGCCGGCATCGTCGAGTGCATGCAGGACCCGCGCGTGCTTGGCGGCGCGACCGGCGTGCGGCTTGACCGCTTGTCGCCCGGCATCGCGCTCACCTTCGGCATGATGCTGCCGATGATCTGGCTGACCGGTTTCGACACTGGCGTGGTGTTTTGCCGGCGCAGCGACTTCCTACACATCGGCGGTTACGACGAGACGCGCCTGTTCGCCGAAGACGTTGACTTCCTCTGGCGGCTGACCCGTCTGGGCAAGCTTCGCGGCGCCAAACTGATCCGACTGCGGCACGCCAAAGCGATCGCTTCGACCCGCAAGTTTGACCGCTACGGCGACTGGCACTACTTCACCCAAATGCCAAGCCTCGCCTGGCGTGCATGGCGCTCGCCCGGATCGGTCAGCGACTGGGCCCGGCGTTACTGGTATGAAGACCGCTGAGGTCGCCCGCCGACTGGGAATGCCGTCCCATTTTAGCGATGGTGCTGAAGCAGCTGACCGGCGCGTTGCCGATTGCAGACTCATGTGGTTCACGGCCGCTGATCACAACAGCGATTGAATTTCTTGTGGTGTGTTCAAGGTTGAGCAACCCATAGCGTTGCAATGCGCTTTGCGCGCTTGCTGTCATCTTGTTCGTTTTGATCGGTTTGGCGAAAGCCGGCTCAAAGATCGTCGACAATCATTCGGGTCACGCCGAGGCTTCGCTATCCCCGACAGCATTCCCCAGCGTCGCATCAGCAGCAGGCGAGCCTCATCAGCTGGTGCCACTCAACATCTCCAAAGGGCCCACATGCGCCAATTTCCGTCTTCAGCCATCGCGCTCGCCATCGCCTGCTGTTTGGCCTGTAGCGCCAACGCCGCCACCAACGCCGCCGCCGCCGCGCTGACTACATCCCAACTGCCTCGCGACGTCCGCCCTGAGCATTACGAAGTGCGTTTTGTTCCAGACGCCGACGCGTTGAGCTTCGATGGGCAGGTGGCGATTACGTTGGAAGTGCTAGAGCCGACTGCGCGGATTACTCTCAACGCGGTCGACATGCGTTTTCGCAAAGTTTCGCTGCGCACGGTGGATGATCGCGCGCAACCGCTTGAGCCGTTGGTTGCCACCGATGCCGCCGCGCAGACCGCGACTTTCACCTTTGCCGAGCCGCTGGCCAAGGGTCGCTATCAGCTGTCGATGGACTATAGCGGCAAGATCGGCACCCAGGCCAACGGCTTGTTTGCGATCGATTACGACACCCCCAAGGGTAAGAGGCGCGCGCTTTACACGCAGTTCGAGAACGCCGACGCGCGCAAGTTCATTCCGTCCTGGGATGAACCGAACTACAAGGCGACGTTTGACATGACAGTGACCGCGCCGGCCGGGCAGATGGCAGTCAGCAACATGCCGATCACCGAAGTCGCGGAACTTGCTGATGGCAGCCAGCGGGTGAGCTTTGCAAGCTCGCCGAAAATGTCGACTTACCTGCTGTTCTTCGGGCTGGGGGATTTCGAACGGGCAACGCTGCAGGCTGGCGAAACCGAGATCGGCGTGCTCACCCAGACCGGCTTGATCGCCCAGGCGCGTTTCGCGCTCGAGTCCTCCCGCGATCTGCTGCGCGAATACAACGACTACTTCGGCGTTCCGTACCCGTTGCCCAAGCTCGACAACGTCGCCGCGCCAGGGCGCAGCCAGTTCTTTGGTGCGATGGAAAACTGGGGCGCGATCTTCACTTTTGAGCACGCGCTGCTGCTCAATCCGGCGATCTCAACCCAGGCCGATCGGCAGGGCAGCTTTTCGATTACCGCCCATGAAATCGCCCATCAATGGTTCGGCAATCTGGTCACCATGAGTTGGTGGGACGACCTCTGGCTGAACGAAGGCTTTGCCACCTGGATGGCCGGACGCATTACCACCAAGCTGCATCCGGAGTGGAATAGCGCGTTGCGCGTGGTGAAGAGCCGCGAGACTGCGTTTGCGCTGGACGCGCTGGCGACTACTCATCCGGTGGTTACCCACATCGAAACGGTTGAGCAGGCAAGCCAGGCCTTCGACGCCATCACCTACCGCAAGGGTGCCGCCGTCATCGGCATGCTTGAAGCCTATGTTGGCGAAGACGCCTGGCGACAGGGCGTGCGCAATTACATGCAGAAACATGCCTACGGCAATACCGTATCAGATGACTTGTGGCGCGAGATTCAGGCCGCAGCCGGCAAGCCAATCATGGCCATCGCGCACGATTTCACCCTGCAAGCGGGCGTGCCGCTGATTCGTGCCGAGTCGAGCGCCTGTGTGGAAGGCAAGTCGACCCTGAAATTGGTCCAATCCGAATTCAGCCAAGGCCAACCCGATCTGAAATCGCGCAGTTGGCGAGTGCCGGTGATCGCGCAGGTGCTGGGTGCAGCACCGGCTCGAACCCTGGTCGAGAACGGTAAAGCCAGCATCGAGCTGGACAGTTGCGAACCCGTGATCGTCAATGCCGGCCAAAGCGGCTACTACCGCACGCTCTATGCCAGTGATCAATTTGACGCGTTGCGCGAGCACTTCGCTGAGCTGCCAGCCATCGATCAGCTGGGCCTGCTTAGTGACAGCTGGGCGCTGGGTCTGGCGGGTGAGCAACCGCTGCCGCTCTACTTCGATCTGGTGCAAACAATCCCCACCGCCGCCGATCCGCAAGTGTGGGGCAACGTGGTCGAAAACCTCGCCGCCTTCGACGGCTACTATGCCGCCGATGGCAAGCGCCGCGAAGCGTACCGAAGCTATGCCCGCCAACGTTTGCAACCGCTGATGGCACAGATCGGCTGGCAGGCGGCGGCCGCCGAGTCCGATGATGTCGTCATTCTGCGTACGCAACTGATCGAGTCGCTGTCCCGCCTCGGCGATGCGGTGGTGATCGCCGAAGCGCGGCGTCGCTACATGGCGTCAACAGACGATTCCGGGGCCATGCCAGCAGCACTGAAGAAGACCATTCTCAGCGTCGTCGCCGAGCACATCGATGCGCCGACCTGGGAGCGCATGCAGCAGGCGGCACGAAATGAAAAAACAGCGCTGATCAAAGATCAGCTGTACCGCATGTTGGCCAGCGCTGCCGATGCCACGCTCGCGCAGCGCGCCTTGGAGCTTGCGATCAGCGACGAACCCGGTGCCACCAACAGCTCCGGCATGATTTCACAGGTCGCCAGATTGCATCCGGAGTTGGCCTTTGAGTTTGCCGTGACGCATCGCGAGGCGCTTGACGAGCGCGTCGACGACAGCTCGCGCAGCCGCTACTACCCCGGCCTTGCGAGCAATTCTCTCAAGCCTGACATCATTAACAAGCTGCGCGCCTTTGCAGACGCGCACATCGCTGCCAGCGCACGCCGCCCCACTGAGACCGCGATCGCCAACATCAGCTACCGCAGAGAAGTTCGCAAACTACGGCGGCCGATGATTGAAGCGTGGCTGCAGAAACGCGGCGGTTGAGGCTGTCGAGCATCTCCGTTATGCCTGCCGAGTGTGGTCATCCGGCTGGCGATTTGCATCTATGATCAAACTGAGCTTTCCCTGATTCATCGCGCTACGCTTTGCGCCACCCTTCAAACCAAAGCTGCCCGCATGCCCGATCGTCACCGCTTCCACCTCGCTTTTCCCGTCACTGATCTCGAAGCGGCTCGGCGTTTTTATGCGGGTGTGCTTGGCTGTCCGCTGGGACGCGAATCGGCGCAGTGGATTGACTTCGATTTGTATGGACATCAGATCGTTGCCCATCTGGTGGCGGTCGATGAGCATCCGTCGCTACGCAGCAATGCGGTGGATGGTCATCAGGTGCCGGCGTTTCACTTTGGGGTGATTCTGCCGTGGGACGAATTCACGCCGATGGCGCAGCGGCTGCGCGATGCCGGCACCACCTTTGTGATCGAGCCTTACGTGCGCTTTGAAGGGCGCGTGGGTGAGCAGGCGACCTTGTTCGTTCGCGATCCCAGCGGCAATACGCTGGAGTTCAAGGCGTTTCGCGATATCGGGGCGTTGTTTGCGCGGGATGTTGAAGCGTATCGGTAGCCCGCTAATCTGCGATCCGCCATCGGCTAGGACTCTTGCTCACGCACCCAAACCCGCACGCAGCATTGCCAAAGCGCCCGTCGGTGATGACTTGGTGGCGGTGTACTGCAGCAGGTCCCAGCGGTTGCCATACAGATCTTCGAATACCGCGACGGTGCCGTAGGCCTGTTCGCTCGGTTCGCGGATGAAGCGCACTCCGGCGGCGCGCATGCGTTGGTAATCGCGCTGAAAATCATCGGTGCTCAAGAACAGAAACACTCGCCCCGCCGTTTGATCTCCCACCCGGGCCACTTGCTTGGGCGTGCTGGCGCGGGCCAGCAATAACGAGGTGCCACCGCCTTCTCCGGGCGGCGCAATGGTCACCCAGCGTTTGTTCTGCTCGGGTTGTTCGCGGTCTTCGATCACTACGAACCCGAGTTTCTGTGTATAGAACGCAATGGCTTCGTCGTAATCAGCGACCAGCAGTGCGATGTGAGCTATCGATTGCGACATGGGCGGCTGGGACCGGTTGATGTGTGGGCGCAAACGCGCATCAATTCAACTTGATGGCTATCCACGTCGATCACGCCGCAAGCCAAGGCAAGCTGTCCAGATCGACATTGCCACCCGACAGAATCACCCCGACCTCGCGGCCAACAAAATGTTGCGGATACTTGAGGATGACGGCTAAAGGCAGGGCACAGGATGGCTCGACGACGACCTTCAGGCGTTCCCACAGCAGGCGCATGGCAGCGATGGTTTCGGCATCTTCTGCAAGCAGGATGCGTTGCAGGTGGGCCTGCAGAATAGGAAAGGTCAGCGGTCCTAGTTCGGCGCGCAAACCGTCGCAAATGGTCTGGGTTGCGCGGCCGACAATGCGCTCGCCGCTGGCCAGCGAATCAAATGCATCGCGGGCGCCTTCGGGCTCAGCACCAATCACCTGAATGGCTGGGTTGATCGAATGTGCAGCGATCGCCGTGCCAGACATCAGGCCGCCCCCTGAGATAGGCGCAATGAGCGTATCGATGGACGGTACGGTGTGCAGCAGTTCCAGCGTGGCGGTACCTTGTCCCGCAATGACGCGGGCGTCATTGAATGGATGCACGTAGCTGGCCTGAGTGCGCGCCAACACTTCAGCGGTTACCCGGTCGCGGTCGGCCTGGCGGGTTTCACAGCCAATGACTTCTGCGCCGTTGTCGCGAATGGCCTCCAGTTTGATTCGAGGCGCCCCATGGGGAACCACGACGGTAGCGCGAACGCCGCGCAAACGGCACGCCAACGCGAGCGCGGCGCCGTGGTTGCCCGAGCTCTGCGTCACTACGCCGCGTGCGGCTTGCTCATCGCTCAATGAGAACACCGCGTTGCAGGCACCGCGAAATTTGAATGCACCTGCCCGTTGCAGGTTTTCGCATTTGAAGTGAAGTGTGCAGCCGGCCAATGCATCCAACCATTCGCTGTGCAACACCGGCGTGACCCGCGCATATGGCGCGATACGCTGCTGCGCGGCGCGTAAGTCGGTGATGTCCGGCGGCGTGATGAAGGGGTCGGAGCTCGT
This sequence comes from Lysobacterales bacterium, assembly GCA_038215505.1. GTDB lineage: Bacteria > Pseudomonadota > Gammaproteobacteria > Xanthomonadales > Xanthomonadaceae > JANNWF01. Next base: position 167 of record JBBQQV010000053.1, on the reverse strand, counting down.
ATGCATGCGGATTGGCTGAGATGGCTGACGGGTAGGATAAGCGGCAGATGGTCGGGCCGCTCTTGCTTGTGCCCCACACTCAGCTTGCCCAATTGCTGTTCGGTCAAGCCTCCCGAGGTCCGTCCGCCCTGAGAAACTGCGCGAAAGCGCACCGAGTTTCGCTGACG
>JBBQQV010000052.1:0-11133 GCA_038215505.1 Lysobacterales bacterium | reverse complement strand
GGAACACGAACGCGTCGAGCAGACGGAAACGGGTGCCTATCAGGTCCTTGGCCTCTTCGGTCAGGTCATCCCGATCATTGTTCTCGAAATCGTAGAAGTAGGTCGCACGGGCAAAGGCACCCGATTCACGGTAGTTCAACGAAAGTTCGCTGGTGATCTTGAAGGCGCTGGAGATGGCATCGCCTTCGTCGTACTTGCGATTGCCATCGTCGCGGTTGACCGAGAATCGGCCACGGGCGGCAATCTGCAGTGCTTGGGCTTCCAGAAAGCGGCCTTGGCTTTGCAGACCGGCAATCTGGGAGGCGAGCAGCGGATTGAAAACAGCCTTGCCAAGCAAATTGTCGTCTTGCTCCTGCAGACGCGACGAATAACCGTACGACACCGTGGTGTCGAGGGTGCCGGTCAGTTCGCCGGCGCTGATCTCGATGGCGTTGGCGGCGGGAGCAAGCAGTACGGCAGCGACAGCCAGTGCCAGCGGGCTACGCCGCCGGCCAAGCTCCAAGGTCGAGTGTTTGCCGGACAACAGCCGGCGAGACATCTGAATTGTGCGGTTCATGGAGTGTCCTCGAGTCGTGGCTTATTGCGTACGGATGACCGAGGTGTCCTGCACCAGCACGGCGGCACCGCCGGAGGCTAGGAAGGACGCCATTTGGCCCTGCATTTCCAAGGTCGCCGGCAACGATGCGGCCGGGCTCAACAGCGATCCATGATCGCCGCGCGTGAAGCGGACGACACCGCGCACTCCGTTCGCAGCCTGGGTGGTCGCGGTAATGGTGTTGAGCCGCAGCGCGCGGATAAGCGGTTCGGTTCCAGAAAGTGGCGCACCCGGCACACTGTTTGGAATGACCTGATCGGGCAACGAGGGCGGGCTGCCGCCGCCACCCACCACTTCGTGCAGCAGCAGCGCATCGGTCACCGAGGCAATGCCGTAGTTGATCGGGTCCGCCGCATCCAGCACTTGCTGGGCCGCACCGAGGAAGCGATTGAAGTCTGGTGTGCCCGCGGTCAACCCGACTGAAGCCAATCCTGCACGAATACGCGGACCAAACGTCACCGAGCCATTCAGCATTTGAGCGATTCCACCGCCGGGTACCGACAACAAACCGACATTGACGGTCGGCTCGAAGGCAAGGAAGGGGATGCCGACCATTGAGCCCAGCGATTGGCCGACGAAGGCCATCCGCGAGCCGTCAATGTCAGGCGTTCCGTTGCCATCCAGATCAAAGCGCGGTGCCGTAGCTGCCAGCACGAACAGGTCGACTTGGGCTTGGCGCAAGTTGTCACGCGAGGTCAGCAGTGAGGAGAGATTGATGCTGTGGGTACCCGACGCATCCGCAATCATGTCGGGGCCGGCGGCACCAGTCGTGTTGTTGACGTAATCGACGTTGAAGGTGCGCTCGGTGACGCCTGCTGCCGCCAACGGCGCGGTCCGCGGGTTGCTTGAGCTGACGAAAAAAGGCGCTGTCGTCGCAAAGTCGGAATTGCCTGGTGACACGCCATGCAGCGGCTGGTCGATGGCGACGACGACAAATCCTTGCGCAGCCATGGTGGCGGATATCGCCAGCATGTCGGTGCGGTTACGGGTGATGCCGTGCTGGAACAACACAATCGGCCAACCAGCCAGCGGACGGGTACGTCCCGAATTGGCATTCGGCACGGTCATCAACACCGGCACCCGCACCGTCGCGTTGGCGACCGGGAACGGATTGGCGAAAGTGATGTTGGTCGAGGTCGGGCTCAGGCCCAGCGCGTTGAACGGTGGCACATAGGCGCCTGGCGCAGCACGCCAGAACCCAGTGAGCGGACCAGTCGGATTGGCAGCGGTCGGCGGCTGCAGGTAGTAGGGCAGCGAGAGGAAGCCGACGAAGATATCAGCCACTGGCGGCAAACCCGCAGCGCTGGTATTCAGCCCAGTGGGAACCAGCAGATTGGGTTGCGGCGTGATGCGTGAACGCACCGCTTGCAGCACCGGCGTGATCGCTTGAGTGGTTGCGACCCATGACACCACGACCCGGTCACGGTTGACGCCGGCACCGGCGGCCACTGCGAGATGCGAGTTGGTCAGTTGGCGCAGCGGCTCCAGCGCACACGCGGTTGCCGACGGCAGCAAGGGGTCCGTGCTGACTCCGCCGGTGCACAGCGGTGTGGGGCGCTTGGAAAGGAAGTAGGTTGAATCGGGCGTCGCGTCATTGCCCAGCGTGTCACGAATGCCGTCGGTGACAATCGCCATGTATGACGTCAGCTGCTTGAGCGGCTGCGTCGGCAAGATCGCAACGCCTTGCGAAGCGACGCCATTGGTGTCGCGGGTATCGATGGTGGTGACCGCCGTGACGAACTCGGCAGGCGAGGCCAACTCGCGAACGATGCGAGTAACCCCACCGCCGGGCCCCGTGAGCGCTACCTCGAAAACACGAACGGAACTGCCTGCGACGACCGAAGCCGCCTCTGGCGTTGCCCCACCTTGGAACTGGAAAGTAAACGGCGCGACCGTGCTCCAGCCATCCAGCGAACTGACGGCGACCAATGGATCGCCAAAGTTGGCGGGATTGGCGACGGGCGGATTCAGGGTGAGATCAGTGGTGCCGGAAAATAGCAAATTGTTCGGCAGCGGAATCTTGCCCGCAGTCGTGTCGAAGCGAACCGTCAGCACACCGGTCACCGGGCTGCCGTTAGCGTTGGTTGCGGCCGGTGTGGCTACCGCGCGGGGGCTGTTGCTTGAGCTGCTGCACGCTGCGAGAAGCAGCGAGGACAGCGCCAGAGACAGGGTCAGTCGGGCCTGCATGAGCGTTTCCTTCGGGAAAAGCGGGGAAGTTCTACGTCCGCATAATAGGTAGGCGATGCAAACGAATGCAACGTGAATTTAACGCGCGGTCACAATGATTTGCGTGTTGCGGTGCAGCATACTCGGCGGCAACGATACGTACGCGAATGGTGGCTTGATTGCCGCCTAGTTTTTCCACGGTTCGAAGTCTGCGGGCTGCGGCGCGAAGTCGCGTGGAGACAGGCCGAGTTTCGACCAGCCCAGCAGGTTGGACTGTTGATTCTGCGCAGATCGATACAGGGTGGCGGCGAGCGCGGCGACGCGACCGTTGCCAGCGGCGGTGTGGCGCAGCAGGGAAAGTGGAACCGGCAAGGCGATCCGTTTGGCATCGTTGGCGAGCGCGGCAAGCATCTGATCCAGCAAGCTGTCAAAAGGCAGACTGGTTGGACCCGGCAGATGGATTGGGTGTGAGTGCGAGTCCGCATCCGCTGCAAACGCCGACACTTCCAGCGCGGCGGCGACGTCATCGGCATGCACCGGACAGCGCAGACCGCGACCGGCGGATGGCCAAGGCAGACATCGCCAGCGCGAGGCAAATCGCAGCAGCGGAGACAAACTCTTGTCCACGCCTGCGCCGTAGATCATTCCCGGCCGCAACAGCACCAGCGCCACTCCTCGTGCGCCAAGCGCTTCAAGCAGTCGCTGCTCGCAGGCGAGCAAACGCCGCGCAAGGTCGCGCTCGGCCGGATTCGGCGAATCCCACTTCCATTCGATGCTGAGTGACGACAACGCCACCACTCGCTTCACCTGCGGATGCAGGCTCAACGCACAGGCTTCGGCGAGCGCGTCCAACGGACCTGCGCTGATCAACACGTCAGCCGCTGGCAAGTCCGCCAGCCGCGTGTGCGGCAGACCACCGCGCACCCATTCGACGCTCGACCACGCCGCCGACCACGCAGGTGCGGACGCACGCGATAACGCGATCACGTTGCGACCGGATCCACTCAAACGCCGTAGCAGGTAGCGACCCACCGCGCCGCTGCCACCTACTGCCTGGGCGTCAAAGGGGCGCTGCAAATCTCGAGACGGCGAGGTGTTTGGCATCACCTGAGCATAGCCGCAACGCTTGCCGACACGGCTCCTAAATGCATCGGGAAATCGGTTGATCGGATTGTCGATGAAGCTGCCGATCAAGCTCGGCACTGGCAGCCTGAGCGCGGCGCTTGTTACGACAAATGCCAATGTCGCGCACACCAAACTCAATGCAGCCAGTTGTACTGCGCAAGGTAGACCAAAGCACCAGCAAAATAGCCCAGCAGGGCCAACCCACTGATCTTGCGTACATACCACATGAACTCGATGCGTTCGATGCCCATCGCGGCGACGCCAGCCGCTGAGCCGATCACCTGGATGGAACCACCGGTACCCGCGCAATAGGCGAGAAATATCCACAAAAACTGTCTTGCGGATGCTGCGCCATGTCGTACATGCCCATCGAGGCAGCCACCAAGGGCACGTTATCGACGATGACACTGGCCAGACCAATGATGATCACGATGATGTCCAGGCGACCCACCGTCAGCTCCAGCCAACTCGCGATCGCGGTCAGGATGTGGGTGTGTTCGAGCACGGCGACGGCGAGCAGGATGCCGATAAAAAATACGATCGAGGACATGTCGATGCGGGTCAAGGCATGCACCAAGGTCAGCGATTCGCGCTCGTCTTGCGGCTTGTTCCGGTGCAGCAAATCGCCCACCAGCCAAAGGATCCCTAATCCAAACAAGATGCCGAGGAACGGTGGCAGGTGGGTCAACGTCTTGAAAACCGGTACTGCGACGAGTATCCCAAGGCCAAGGAAAAACATCAGATCGCGTTCGAAACTCGAGGTGACTAGGGCCTTGTCTGAACTCGCAAGCGGCGGTGCAATCACAGGCTGATCGCGCAGCACAAAACTGGTGACGGCCAAGGGCACAATCATGGCTACCAGCGACGGCAGGATCAGGCCCTGCATGATCGCAAGCGTGGTGATCTGACCGCCGATCCAGAGCATGGTGGTGGTGACGTCGCCAATCGGCGTCCACGCACCGCCGGCATTGGCTGCAATGACGACAATGCCGGCAAAGAAGAGCCGGTCTTCGCGCCGATCCAGCAACTTTTTCATCAACGAAACCATGACGATGGTGGTCGTCAGGTTGTCGAGGATGGCACTCAGGAAAAAGTCACTACGCCCACCATCCACAGCAGCTTGGAAAGTCGCGTGGTCTTGATTCTTGAGGTAATGACCGCAAAGCCATTGTGCGCGTCGATGACTTCGACAATCGTCATCGCGCCAATCAAGAAGAAAACGATTTGCGCGGTGCTCGCCACTGACCGGCAAGTCCCTCACCAACTACGTCACTGTCAGCACCGAGCGCTGCGTAAATCGTCCATAGGAGCCCGGCGCCGACCAATGCGGACGCAGACTTGTTGACCTTGAGATGATGCTCAAATGCAATCGCCGCGTAGGCCAGGACGAACACAACGACCAGCAGAGTGAGCATGGCTCTCGACCTTTAAATTGAAGAGCGCGCTACGTCAGACGACGTTGGCGAGGGCCGCGATTATGCCCGCTCAATGTGCAAACCGATCGAGTGCTCGCACGGTCAGTAACAATCGAGGAACTTGCTGCTCGCTACTCGACAACGTTTGTGCTGACGCAGTCTGCAATGCAAGCCCGCCAAGCTTCGCTAATGGTGGAGCGGGCAGCGCCCAACGCCACCGTCATTTCAGCAAGCCGAGGTCGACCGTCCAGCGTGCACTCCAATGACGCCGCCAATAGGCAGGCATGCGCGTCACTGAGTCGCTGTGCCAGTCCGTTGTCGAATATGGCCACTGACGCCAATGCGTCGATCAAGCCTGGCGTGTTCCGTGCTTGCAGCAGCCCTGGCTGCGTATGGGCATGCGCCAACACCATCGCCTGCAGCAAAAATTCCAGATCAACCAAACCACCTTCGCCTTGTTTCAAATCGAAAGCATCAACCCGCGAGCGGTCGAGCTCACACCGCATGCGTGTGCGCATCGCCGACGTTGCCGCGCACACCGCGCCGCGCGCGCGCGCGCGCGCCAGAACGTCGGCACGAATCGCTTCAAAACGGGCGCCCAGCGTCGTATCACCGGCCACGAAGCGTGCCCGCACCAGAGCCTGATGCTCCCATGCCCAGGCTTCGCCAATCTGATACTCCGCAAACCGCCGCAGACTGCACAACAACATGCCCTTGCCGCCGTCCGGACGCAGCCGCAGGTCGGCCTCATACAAGCGCCCGGCGGATGTCTGGGTCGCCAGCAAGGCCAACAGTTTCTGGACCACCCGCAGTTGAAAGCGCATTGACTCCAACGGTCGCGCGCCGTTGCTGTCAGCGATGCTCGCCTCGCCGTCAAACAGGAACACCAGGTCCAAGTCCGAGCCGAACCCCAACTCGGTGCCGCCCAAACTGCCGTAGCCGATGATGGCGATGCCGGCATGCGTACCTGCAACGAGCAACTTGCCGTGGCTGCGTTGCAGGTCGCTCAGAGCGATGTCGAGCAGCGCCTGCAGCACCACATCTGCCAGATAGGCCAACTGGGTGGCGCTCTTGATGGCCGACTGCCGCTCGAACAAGGCCTCGCGGGCAATTCGAAATGCGAGGCTTTGGCGCAATTCATTGAGCGCCTGCAGACGCAGCTCGACATCCTCGACCGGCAGCGCGGACGCGGCCACCTGCCACGCATCGCGCATCGCATCTCGATCAAGCAGCGCTTGCGCCGCCCGACTATCGAGCAGATCGTCCAACAGCAGCGGATGCTCAGCCAAACGTTCGGCAAGCAGCGCACTGCGCGCCATCACGTCGATCAGGCGCACGCGCGCGGCTGGCTGTTCCTCCAACAGCGCCAAATAACTGCTGCGGCCGAGCACCGAATGCAGCAAACGCAATAGTCGATTCAGAGTGATCGCAGGCTGCCGACTGCGCGCGCTTGCCGCGAGCAACGGTGGCAGCAAGCGGTCCAAGCGCGCACGACCGCGCGCCGACAGCGCACGCACACCACTGGCGGCGACGAAGCTGCGCAGCGCGCCGTGCACAGTGGCTGCATCGGCCATCCCGGCGAGTGCCAAAGCGTTGCCGTTGGGATCGTTTTCAATCTGTCGCCAGTAGCTTGCAAACGCCGCGTTCTCGACCACCTCCATTTGTGTGCGCGCTGCAAACACGCGGTCGAACTCTTCGCTGACAACGCGCCTTTGTGCTTGCAGGGCCGCATACAGCGCGTCCCAATCCAGGAAGCCCAAAGATAGCGCTAGACGTTCGCGACTCAGGCTGTCCTCGGGCAGGCAGTGCACCTGCTCGTCGCGCAGCATCTGCAGGCGATTCTCCAACCGTCGCAAGAAGCAATACGCGATCCGCAATCGCTTAGCGCTCGCCGCTTCGATGTGACCCGCGGACTCCAATGCAGCCAGCGCCGACAACAGGCCGCGCGCGCGCAGAGCAAGCTCACGACCACCGCGAATCAGTTGCTGCAATTGCACGACAAACTCGATCTCGCGAATGCCACCCGGCCCCAACTTGAGATGCTCGGCCAAATCGCGACGCTGCACATCGGCCTCGATCATCGCCTTCATCTCGCGCAAGCCGGCAAACGCGGTGAAGTCGAGATAGCGGCGATACACGAAGGGCCGCAAGGTGTCGAGCAACTGCTCGCCAGCGGCAATATCACCAGCGATGGGACGCGCCTTGACCCAGGCGTAGCGTTCCCAGTCGCGGCCTTCACGCTGAAAGTAATGCTCCATCGCAGTGAACGACAGCGCCAGCCGACCCGCGCTGCCAAAGGGCCGCAGCCGCATATCGACGCGAAAGCCAAAACCCTCGGCGGTGGTGTCACCGAGCAGGCCAATGAGTTTCTGACCAGCGCGCAGAAACCAGGTTTCGTTATCCAGCGGTCGCGCACCATCGCTGCTGCCAGCCTGTGGGTAGGCAAACACGAGGTCGATATCGGAGCTGAAATTGAGTTCACTGCCGCCCAGCTTGCCTAGTGCGAACACCACCAACCGCTGCACCTCGCCATTACCGTCGCGCGGTTGACCATGGCGTGCGATGAGTTGCGCTTCAATCGCCGCCAGCGCAACCTCGGTGCAGTGATCGGCGAGGCGAGTGCTCTCGGCCAGGGTGGCTTGCAGGCTTGCATCAGTGCGCAAATCCTGCGCGATCAGACGCAGACTGCAGCGGTGTCGATAGCGACGCAGCAAGTCCGGCCACTCGGCTTCATGATCGGCGGGCAGTGCCAGCGTTGGCGTGTCTGCGCTCAACCCTGCGCTCAGCTCAGCGCTCAACTCTGCCGCCAGACCGGGCTGTCGGCGCAGGCGCTCAAATGCGTAGTCGGAAGCCAACAGCAGCGCTTCGAGCGGTTCGATATCGGCGGCTGCAATGCCCGCTTCACGCAAGCTGTCCCGGCGTTTTTTCAGTAGCTCAGCGAGCGGTGGCGAGGGCGGCGGCATCGGCGGATTGTGGCATGCGCCTCTTTGCCAATTTGCCCGCCCCGACTGCGACCATCTCAAAAGAAAACCCGCCCCAGTTGCCTGGAGCGGGCCTCTCCCTCCCCTCATTCGTAGTCGCCGATTCGCAGGCGATGCAATACGCGAATGCTAACCGGTGTGGCAGGCAAAGATCATGCTGCGCTACAGCACCATCCAGGTGGCGAGGCCCAGAAAGATGCCCATGCTGAAAACATCAGTACCAGTTGTACGTAGTATCGAAGAAGCGGTCGCGGGATCCGCGCCCAGGCGCTTCAACATCACCGGAATCAGACAGCCCGAGATGCCCGAGAGCAGGCAACTGATGGTCATCGCCAGCATCACCGCGAGCGCCAACAGGCCAGGATTGGCGATGCCTTGCGATTGCGCGACGTAGTACATGGCTGCACCTGCCAAAGCGCCGGTGATAATGCCATTCACCAGTCCCATCCACCCCTCTTTCATGGCCAAGCGAACCAACGACGTGCGGTTCAATTCGCCCAGCGTCATGCCGCGAATCGTTACCGCCAGCGCCTGTGCGCCGAGGTTTCCGGCCTGACCGGCCAGCACGGGCAGAAAGATCGCCAGCACCACGATCTGATCCAACGTGTTTTGAAACACGCCAACCACGCCGGCGGCAACAAACACCGTTAGCAGGTTGATCTGCAACCACGGATGGCGATAACGCAGGCAGCGCTGCCATGGCGTCGACAGGCGCTCTTCTTTCTCGACACCGACCATGCTGCCGGCTTGGGCTGAAATGTCGAAGGCTTGCTGTTCGAACAACACCTGCCCGCGCACTTGGCCCACCAATACGCCGTCTGCCTCGCACACCGGATACACCGGAAAGTGTCGAGTCACCACGTCGCGCATGGCTTCCACCATCGTCTGCTGCGGTCGCAGAAAAAACGGGTTGAGCAACATCACGTCATCGAGGGTGGCAGTGCGCGAGGCGTACAGCATTTCGCGGAAAGCGACCACGCCAAGCAAACGATCCTTGCTGTCGACCACGAACAGGTACACGACCATGCGGCGAGTCACGATGGCGCGCAGCTCTTCCACTGCATCGTGCACCGTGGTGCCACTTAGGAAAACGGCTGGAGGCTCCTCCAGCAAGCGTCCGACACTGCCCGCAGGATAACGCTGGGCGTCACCCCAATCGGTGCCAGCGGGCGCGACTGCGATGATCTGTTCGCGCAAATCCGCCGGCATTGCCGCGAGAATGCTGGCGGCACGCCCTACCGGCATCTCCGCGAGTGCGGCGGCGGCTGACAATGGGTCCAGCTTGCGCAGGCGATCAGTGGCACCCAGCGAGTCAAGGTTGGATAACGTGATCGGAGCCTTGACCATATCTGCCTTATTGACCGCCACCGGCTGTGACGGGCTAGCCTAGCCGAGACACCACAATTTCCCAATAGGCTTTTGCGAAGCCAGCGGCGGCATCACTGCCGACGCTGGCTCGCCAGCGATGATCAGTTACCAAAGCCGTTGGCAAAAATCGCAGGAACCGCAGACTCAAACGTGGCGGTCACCGTGCAGTTGCTGGCGACTGGCCCGGTGACGTAGCGGGTGCCGGTCAAGGTGCCACCGCAGCCGGTGACTGTGGTCAAACGCGACTGGCCAGTCGGCGTAAAGGTAAACGGCAGCAAGGTCTGCCCGGCCACCGCCTGCGCTGTCGCCGGTGTCACCGTGCCGGTGCCCGCGCCTTGCAGCGCCGAGCCGACGCTGAACTGGGCGCAGTCGGCTGGCACATCAAAGGCTTCGACTTGATCCGAACGACTGGTGTTCAAGCCGCTGCTGGCCGACAGGCCCATGCCACGACGACCGAACGCACGCCAAATGGTGCAACGTTCCGCTGCGGCGTTATTGGCGACGTCTGCGGCAATGATGGCGTCGCGCGCTTGCACGATGCTCGGGCGACAGGGTTGCAGCTTCATGCCATCGACCACCAACTGAAAGGCGATGTTGTTGCCGCCAGTGCCGGTGACCCGGTCAGGGTCAAAGCCGCGCGCAGTGATCAGGTCGCAGGTCATGTCCCAAATAGTGGTGGCCCACACCGAGCCCACGCCATGCGGAACGCTTTGTGCCGGGTCGGCCACATCGCGGAAGGTGAATGGATTGATCGCCCGATTGCTCGAGTACGGGAAGCGGCGAATGCCCGGCCCGGTCGGCAGTTGGAACGACGCGTAGGTGCCAGTGCCGCGAGGCGATGCGCAATCGTTGCCGTTCAAGGTCATCATCAAACCGATGTAGTCCGACCAGCCTTCGCCAACTTGTTCTTCGTTGTTCAGGCAGGTCGCTTGTGCGGGTCCGCCGGTCAAGCGGTTGGACAAGCCATGGCCATATTCGTGGGCAATGATGCCGGCATCGAAATCGCTGTCGCGGTCTGCGCCGACGGCGGCCGGTGGCAGCAAGCTGCCTGCAGCCGCGCCGATGGTCAGTGCGGCTGAAAGCACGTTGCCGTTGTTTTCACTGATCAGGGCCACCGGAATGGTCACCTGCGCACCGTCTGCGCCAGCACCGGGGCTGAGCAAGGTATCTCCACCTTGATTGTTGAACAGCACCACGCCGATCGCGCCGGCTTGCTGCGCGCGCAGCGACTTGCTGCCAAATTCGCAGGTGCCACGACGGATGACCGCGATGTTGCCAGCGATCTGCGCGCCATTCAGCAACGGCAAGCAGGCTTCACGGCCGCCATTGGGACCACCGTCGTTCACCTGCACAAAATTGCCGGGAAACGGGGCATTGACCGGGGCACCAAAGCCGGCACGGAAGGCTTCATAGGTCGCCTGGTACGGCGCGGTCACCGAAACACCCATTGGCCCCAACCAGCGGAACATCTGCATGCGCGGCG
>JBBQQV010000051.1:0-11373 GCA_038215505.1 Lysobacterales bacterium | reverse complement strand
TTCGTTCCAGCGCGTTGGTTCGCTCGTCGTTCCAGACCCGAGGAAAGTCGCGCGCGAGCTCCATGATGCGTTTGCGCGCAGGCTCATCAAGCTGACTTTGGTCCTCATGCTGCTGGCGTTCGTGCGCGAGTTGCAAGTCATGCAGTTGACGCAGGCACCGATTCCAGTCGGCCTCCAGCGCATCGGCCACCAACCGATTGTCCGGGTCCACTTTGGCGTAGCGCCGGCGCGCCAGTTCGGCCTCGTAGCGGGTGCGTTCGAGTTGAGCCTGGCGCAGTGCCACCGACTGCTCGACGCGCTGCGCGATCTCCTGCTGAACAGCCAATGCCACTTCGATCTCGGCGGGTGCCACGGTCTGTAGCAGCAAGGCGCCGACCGCATCATCAACTGCAAGTCCGTGAACCCATTGGCACGGCTTGCCAGCGTGGCGAACGACCTCCTCGGTGCAGCAGTAGTACGGACGAAGACGACCCGACAGATGTTCGTAGTGAACCCGCATGCGGGCGCCGCACTTGCCGCATAGCAATCGGCCCTGCAGCAGAGCACTTCCCTCGCGTGGCATGCGTCCCCGTTCGCCCGGCGCGAAACCCAGATTCTGGCGCAGTTTGAACTCGTTGCGCTCGAACTCCTGCCAGTCGATATAGCCCTCGTGGGCGTCGCGGATCAAGACCGGCCATTCCTCCTGTTTGACGTCTTTCTGTACCGGTCGCAGTTGGGCGTTGTAGGCAACCCGCGAGCGTCCGTACACGAAGGCGCCCGCATATCGCGGGTTATGCAGGATCTGCAGGACCCGCGACACGTCGATTTGGCCCCAGAGCAGATCGCCCTTGCCGATGCCGCGACGTATGCGCCGGGGGAACATCACTTGGCGGCTGCTCAGAAGCCGAACCACGGCACAGGCGGAGCCGCTGTCGCGGAACGCGTCGAACAACATTTGGACGGTGTCGCGGACTTGCCGGTCAGGGTCGAGCACCACCCGGGCGGCGCCGTCGTAGGCCAGACCGATGGGCAAGGGCAGCTCCAACTCGCCTCGCCGTGCCTTATTGAGGATGCCGCCCTGCAGACGGGACTTCAGGACATGCAACTCGGCCTCGCTCATCGCCCCCTTCAGGCCAAGCAGCAGCCTGTCGTTGAAGTGCGCCGGGTCGTAGATCCCGTCCTCGTCGAGTATGAGCGTGCGAGACATAGCCGCCAGTTCGAGCAGACGATGCCAATCGGCGTTGTTACGAGCCAGGCGAGAGACCTCCAACCCAAGCACGATGCCGGCGTGACCCAGCGCGACCTCCGTGACGAGATGTTGGAAGCCATCGCGGTCCCGGGCCTGGGCACCAGACTGTCCGAGGTCGCTGTCGATGACGTGAACGCGTTCGGCAGGCCAGCCCAAAGCGATGGCACGCGAGCGCAGCGCATATTGGCGCTTGGTGCTCTCTGTGTTCTCGAACACCTGTCGTAACGTGGATTGCCTGACGTACAGGAACGCGTCACGACGAAGATGATGGGCCTCGACCTTCTGAGCGGATTCAGTGGACATGTTGCACCTGCGATTGTGTCGCCAGCACCATGTCGGCCAGTAAACGCACGAGCTGGCGATCGAGCGTGCTGGCGGGCGCCGCCGACAGTGTTGGCGGGGCGTCCGGTGAAGGTGAAGCTGTGGCGGCGCGCAACAGCACCCGCAAGCCCTGCCACATGCCGTGGAAGATGATGGCACCCAACGCATCGGCTTTGGCGTGACCGGCCATCACCTGGGCACGCACGCGCTCGTAGGCCGGCGTGGCATCGGCAGCCAGAATCGGCGAGGACGGCACCGATGAATTCGTCAGCGTTTTTTTTTGCGGGCCACTGCCCGCTCGATGCTGCGTGGATGCACCTGGACACCCAGCTGTTCGTGTACCAGCCGAGCCATCTCGCGGGCCTGCAAGGGCGCGCCGCTGCGGTGGTACGACTCGATGACATGCATGACTTGTGGGGTGAGTTTGTGGGCGGCCTTCGGGCCACGCGTCTGCGGAAGCAGAGCAGCAATCCCGTCGCGCTCGAACGCTGACTCTGCCTGGTAGAAGGTCGGCCGCGATAGGCCAAACAGGCTCGCAGCCTGCGCCTTGGTTACACCATCCTGCCTGGCGTGGCGAAGCATCTCGTACTTGACCTGCACCAAATCGTTGGCATCGAAGAAACCACCGGGCTGGAACCAGGGCGCCCGAACACGCTGCGGCTGAGCGTTGAGGGTGCCCGCCTGGCGCAGGCGATCGAGTTTGGTTGCAGGTTTGGACACAGGCCAGTAGCGACATAAAGTGTAAGCAACAATACGCCGCAATTGATGCAATGTCAATGGGGTATGTGCGTCTTGCTTTGGGTCTCATAAAGCTACGTTCGTATAAAAGTTTGGCATTGACGCTGGGATTGAGGTAGATGCGGCGCAATTTGCATTACACATGCGGCGATATTTACTTGACACTTTTGCGCTTTCCCTTGAGTCGCACCCTGATCTCGCCGATCACGGCTGACAGCACGGCCAGATCGTCGGCTCGCAAGAATGCACGCCCATGAGCCGTCGCAGTCACCACGTCCGGCGCGTCCACATCGGTCCATGACGCCGGCAATGAACGCAGCCGCCCTTGTTCGTCGTAGAACATCACGCGGTCCTCCCCCCAGTTCCGCTTGCGTGTAGCCAGAACGACGCGCCGCCCCCTCCAGGGATGAAAGGGATGCGTGATCTCGACCTCTATGGCCGCTCCGCCTGCTGCATGACAGGCAGTTGTGGACCTACGAGAAAGCCAAAGTCGAATCGAGCGTGCAAGTGGTGGAGCGCTGGATCATGGCCAGGCTGCGCCATGTTGCCTTTGCCAGCATTGGGGAGGTCAACCGCGCCATCGCCCCTTTGCTGCAAGACCTCAATAACCGACCCTTTCAGAAATTGCCAGGCAGCCGGCGCAGCGTCTTCCTGCAGATTGATGCCCCGGCCCTGTCAAGCCTGCCATTGCAGCGCTACGAGATGGCCACCTTCAAGACGGTACGCGTGCATGTGGATTACCACGTTGACATTGATCGCCACTACTACAGCGTCCCCCACCCGCTGATAGGCCAAAGGCTGGATGCACGCATCACCCGGGTGGGCGTGGAACTGCTGCACCGCGGCCAGCGGGTGGCCGCGCATGTGCGCAGCGACAAGGTGGGTCAATTCACGACGCTCGATGCACACATGCCGGCCAGCCACTTGGCCCATCGGGACTGGTCACCCCAACGACTCATCGACTGGGGGCTGAGCATCGGTGTGTCCACCGGGGGATTGATCCAGAAGTTGCTGGAGCGCTTCAAACACCCAGAGTATGGCTACCGCTCCAGCCTGGGATTGCTGGCCTTGAGCAAACGCTATGGCAAAGACCGCCTGGAGGCGGCCTGCGCCCTGGCGCTGAGCTTGGGAACCTGTCGGCAACAACACGTCAAGTCCATCCTGGAGAGCGGCCGCGACAAGCTCAAGCCTGCTACTGCGGAGCTGTGGAGCAGCCCCTTGCACGACCACGTACGCGGCCCGGGGTATTACCAATGAAGGCGGCCCAACAACACAACAACACCCGCACTGATGCGACAAACCAATCCTGCAACGAGACCCACACCATGATGACCCAACAAACCCTGACCCAGCTGCGCGGCCTCAAACTGGGCGGCATGGGGGACGCCTTGCAGGAGCAACTGAGCCAGCCCGGCATGATCGACCTGAGTTTCGAGGAACGACTCGCTTTGCTGGTGGAGCGCGAGGTGGCAAGCCGCGATGACCGCCGGCGCACCCGGCTGCTCAGTATGGCGCGGCTGAAGTACCCACAGGCCACCATCGAGGATGTTGACACACGCACGGGGCGCGGCGTAGAGCGCGGACAAATCACCAGTCTGGCGCTGGGGGACTGGATCAAGACCGGGCACGCCGTGATCATCACCGGCGCCACCGGCTCGGGCAAAACGTGGCTGGCCTGTGCGCTGGGGCAATACGCATGCCGGCGGGGGCATACGGTGACCTATTTGCGCACGCCACGGCTGGCCGAGGAGTTGCGCGTGCACCATGGTGCGGGCACCTTCGGCAAGTGGCTCATTCAGCTGGCCAAAACAGACGTGTTGATTCTGGACGACTGGGCACTGGCGCCACTGGACGCCAGCACGCGAGCAGACCTGCTGGAGGTGATCGATGACAGAGCGGCCATCCGGGGCACCATCATCTGCGGACAGTTGCCGGTGGAGCATTGGCATAGCTGGATTGGTGATGTGACCATTGCCGACGCCATATTGGATCGGTTGCTGCAACGCACCCACCGCATTACCTTCAAGGGCGAGGAGTCGATGCGCAGCCCCAGGGCAAAACCAGTGTTACCAGCGGCCAGCATCAAAACCAAAGCCGCAGCAGGCGCGGATGCGGCATGACCAATGCGTTACGCAGTAACGACGGGAGGCGGCCATGTCCATGAGTAATGCACAGCGCCAGGCGGCCTATCGGCAGCGCCAACTCCATGACATCGATGGCCGGGGCGAGCGGCTCAACATCGTCCTTGACACGACAGCCAAACGCACCCTGGAGCGTCTGGCGTCTTGTTACGGCGTAACGCAACGGGTGGTGCTGCAGCGGTTGCTGGCCAGCGCCGAGCAATCTGTGTTGAACCAGCTGCTTGCACGACCCAATAGCCAGGGCAAATACTATGACAAGCAGTTGCCGGGGATGCTGGATTTCGTTACGCAGTAACGACAGTCAATGTGGTTTGGTGTGTGACTCGCCCGTGTGGACAACGCATCTGCCCACACCACAAAGGGTGTGGACAGCCCCTGCGGGGTCCATGCGTTGACCACACTAGACACTGACGCGCTGCATGGGGACGGTTTACGCCTGACGGCTACCGACCCCATTTCGCTTGCCCTACCTGGCTCTTCGAAAAGGAAAAAACCGACCCAAACAACCAAAACCCTACAATCCCAACCGCGCTGTGACCAACTCATCCATGACACCGGTCACGATCACCGGAATGACCGGTCACGATCCCGGAATCATCGGTCACGATCAGCGGAATACGCACAGTTCGGAGAACGCCAAGGTAGTAAAGGATCTGCTGGGCACACTGGCCGATCGGGGCGTGGACCTAAACGTTGCCAGACTATGGGTGATCGACGGCTCCAAGGCGCTGCGCTCGGCCATCGAGCAGCGCTGTGGGGCTGACGCGAAGGTGCAGCGCTGCCGCATCCACAAGATCAGGAACGTGACAGAGCGTCTGCCCAAGGACAAAGCCCAGCAGGTGCGCTGGGTGATGACGCAATCCTTCAAGCTCGATGCGGTGCGGGGCAAGAGCAAACTCAGGGAGTTGGCCCGCCAACTGCAGGCCCAGCACCCGGATGCCGCCGCCAGCGTGCGCGAGGGTTTGGACGAAATGTTCACCATCACGGAGCTGGGAATCACCGGTGAGTTGGCGCGCTGCCTGGCCACGACCAACGTCATCGAATCGCCCAACTCCGTGGTGCGCCGGGTCAGTCGCAGAGTGACCAACTACAAGAGCGCAGACATGGCGTTGCGTTGGACGGCTGCAGGCTTTCTGGAGGCCGAGAAATCATTCAGGAAACTGCGTGGCTTCGCCCAACTGCAATCACTGATAAGCGGTCTTCGACCCCAGGCATCAGCGTCCAGGAAGGCTGCATAATTCCCATGACCACCGACCCAAACCTGCAACTGAGTTTGGGACATCGCCCTCAATTCCTTGTTCCTCTGAGCCACAGTTCAGTTTAAACGCAGCAAGGAGCGGAGGATACTGCGTAGACTTCTCCGTATCGTTCCTCAGCACGTCTAAGCCGTACCGTTGCATCGATTGAGTCATTTCGACTGATATCAGCTGCTACCTTTCACCGCTGCGATCAACTCAGCGGACTGGCGCCCTGTACCACGGTGCACCAGGTTGGAGGCCCCGACTTTGCAATTTACTTCGCCAACGGACCAATAAATGTCTGTCAAGCATGACGCGTTCATAGAAATCAATGGCGAAAAGGTGCCCGTAGCGATACAAGAGCCTGGGCCTATTGAGATCGTCCAATTGCCTCCGCCACTGACAGCGACTCGGACAGACCGCCAGCCTGTCGGACACTGCATTTACTGCGGTGCGACCAGTCAACTCAGCGACGAGCACATCATTCCTTACGGCCTGAGCGGTTCGGACGTGCTACTGAAGGCATCCTGTGCTGACTGCGCCCGCGAGACGTGCAAGTTTGAACAGGAGGTTCTACGCGGCCCAATGCGCGCCGCGCGCATCCATCGTAGATTGAAATCCCGTACGAAACATACTGGCGGCCCCCTGACGCAGCGCGCGACTCTAATTCGAGCATCGGGCGAGGAGGACATCGACCTGCCTCTCGCGGAATATCCGATTCTGCTGCATTTCCCTACCTTCGATCAGCCGGGACATCTTTCGGGTTGGTCCGGGACCGGCATCACGATGACTGGGATGGCCACAGTTCTGTTCGGTCCCACTCCAGCAGCTGTGGCGCAGAAGCATGGCGCACGCGAAATTCGGTTCCCACAATCGCCAATGAAGCCGGTTGCCTTCGCCCGAATGATTGCCAAAATCGGCCTCGGGTATGCCGTCGCAGGTGGTTTTCTGGCTGCCATCGAAGGATCCCCGCAAGTCGCGTCTTGCATCCGCGGATCATCGGACGACGTGGGCCAGTGGGTTTTCACGGACGGCTCAGAACCCATAAAGATTCCCGGCTACTTGCATCGGGTCCAGATCCACCACATGAAAGGCTTCCTTATGGCAGAAGTCCATCTATTCGCCGACAGTGGTGCCCCAAGGTACGGAGTTGTACTCGGAAAGCTGAAGGAATCCGTCTAGACGAAACCTGCCGACTCGCGAAAAATGCAGTTGATGTTGAACGGTTCGGTTTCGCGTGCAACAGACACTCAGCGGCAGAAGTCAACTGGCGGCATCCAGTGTGGTGCTTGCGGTCGCCAGTGCTTGGCACGTTTGCCCCCGACATCGACAACGGAGCGTCGCAGGTGGTCAGCGAGGTGCAGCAATGCGGTGTTTCCAATCGGCAGCGCGTTGCAAAGGGCTGGCCCAGCCGTCACCACTGGCATCAATGCTCGGTCCCAGTTCGGCGACAAAGTCCGGCAACTCGTTGATCTTGTTCGCGTTTTCCGCAACCCCGTCGGTCGGTTCACCATAAAGGTTCGGAATAGGTTCGGTCCGCAGGCGCCAGCCATCAGCCCTCCCAAAACCGCCTTACCGATCTTCGCCTTACAAACTGCATCGGCCCGAGTAGGCCATCCTGTTAATCCGTAGGTCCCTGGTTCGAGCCCAGGTCGAGGAGCCACCATATTGAGAACCCACTGTCGAAAGATGGTGGGTTTTTTCACGAGTGGCCTCACACGACTAAACTGAGCGCATGCCCGTCGTCTTGCGCTACAAGTCATTCAGATTTTTCTTCTATTCCAATGAGGGAAATCCGCGCGAAGGAATGCATATCCATGTTCGAAACGGCGACGGCGAGGCAAAATTCTGGCTAGCACCATCTGTTTACCTGGCGGACAGCGACGGATTTGATGCAAAGACACTTCGTGAACTTCGAGGTCTGGTTGACGCAAACAAGGAATTGATCGAGAGGGCTTGGAATGAGCATTTCACCTAAAGCCGTACGTTTTGACGATGACAACCTATGGGTGAGCCTCGCCGACGGCCGCACCATCGCCGCGCCGTTGGCTTGGTTTCCACGACTATTGGCTGCCACGCAAGAGCAAAGAACCGCAGTCGAGCTAAGCAAGGCCGGTCTTCACTGGGAGGCACTGGATGAGGACATATCGATAGCAGGCCTATTGGCTGGGCAGCCCGATCTTTCCAATCGTGGTGCAAGACTGACGACATGACTTTACTGTCACGTAGTCGATCCCTGGTTCGAGCCCAGGTCGAGCAGCCAAAATAATGTGAAACCCCGTTGTCGAAAGAAGGCGGGGTTTATCATTTTGGATCGGCGCATTGACGCCCGAAGGATCCAGCATGACCATCCATTCGATCGACCCGGCCACCAGAAGTGCAACAAGTGCCTTCAGGCAAAAGATTGACCACCATTTCCAGGTCAATCAGGCCCTGTTGTTTGGAAGACGTTCCCGCCATGATGACCATCCAGAAAGCGACGCCGATGTGGCGGTGCTGCTTATTGGCCATCCCGGCAAATTCATCGAGACCAAGTTTGCGATGGACGACCTAGCGTACGAGGTGCTGCTGGAAACGGGCATTCGAATCCAGCCTTTGCCAATCTGGCAATCGGAATGGGACCACCCGGATGAATACTCCAATCCGTCCCTGTTGATCAATATCCGGCGTGAGGGAATCGCACTGTGACTTCTGAAGAGCTGTTGCGCAAGGCGGCAATAGCCGTCCAATCGTCGAAATTGTTGCTGGATGCTGGTGATCTTGACGGAGCCTGCAACCGGGCCTACTACGCAATGTTCGACGCCGCGCGTGCGGCTCTGCTTTTCGAAGGTTCGACGTCGAGCCTTGCGTCCATCAGAACTCATAGCGGCCTCATTTCCGCATTCAGCCTGCAACTCGTCAAGACAGGGAAGGTATCAGTGGATCTCGGCAAGGCGATCAACAAGGTCGAAGACCTGCGAATGGTGGCCGACTATAAAGGCGATAGCATCAAACGCGAGCATGCCCAATGGGCCTACGATCAAGCCGGAGTGTTCGTTTTGGCAATGGAATAGCTGGTAAAGACAAACCCGAGCGGATCGCCATCGGCCTCGTGAACTGCAAGCTGTAAATCTGTCCTTGGTTCGAGTCCAGATTGAAGAGCCAATATATAGAGAGCCCGCTGTCAATAGCTGGCGGGCTTTTTTAGGTGATCGGGTTCAGCTTTGGATCGGCACAACTTGGCTATCGCTATGTCAAGAAAACTGACCGAGATGGTATGGAAGGTAGGCGGCAAGTCAGACTAACCTTATCGAGCTAGTCCGAACTGGTGTCTTCAAGCGAGTGGGGCTTCAAGTTCGACTCCATTCCGGCCCGAACCTCGATGCCCTGAATATTTATTGAGACACCATCCGCAAACACGCCGGTAAACGATTCGTTAAGAACAAATTTTGCAATGTCAGACCCTGGATTAGGCACTTCTCGAAGTTCGGTCTTCCACTGCAAGAATGGATGAGTGTAGCCCTCGGCAGCCAGAAGCTCGTCTGATGAAACTAGCTTCCCTCGCAGAAATTTCACTAAACGTAAGTGACCGGGCTTGTCAAATGGAGGGGCGGTCATCGTTGACAGGGGGGACCCCGCAACACTGAAGAAACAAGTTCGGGGGCGTCACGCTATGCATAATCGATCACTACACATAATGGCAGGAAGCGGACAGCCGGACCGGTGCAGTGGATTCACATCACGCGCCCAACTCAAGCCTCCAATCCAGGATGTTGACTGCCTTGAAGCCGTCGTCCCCGAACTGCTGCCCCGGAACCAGCATGGCCAGGCGCTGCATGAACTCCAGCGGCGACATCACGATGTGGGTGGTGCCGTCGCACCAGACGGTCTTGAGTTTGAGCACCACCTGCCCGGCGCTGTTGATCTGCACGCGCTCGTTGGCCAGTGCCGGGCGCGTGAAATAGCGGCAAAGCTGTTCCAACCGCTGGCGCTCATCGGCATCGCAGCGCACCGCATCGCGCTCGCAGGCGCAGCGTGAACCGAGCCAAGCACCGAAGTGCCGGCGCCCAAGCACCGAAGTGCCGGCGCCCAAGCACCGGCCTCAGCCTGCGACGGGCGCGTCAATCACCTTGTCGGCGCGGATCAGGATGCCAGGCGGCAGCATCAGGTTCATGGCGTTGGCGGTGCGCCGGTTCACCACCATCTCGATCACAGTCGGCAGTTCGATCGGCAGGTCGGCCGGTTGCGCTCCCTTCAGGATGCGGTCGACAAAGTAAGCAGCGCGGCGCCAGATGGCGGTCCGCTCCGCGCCGTAGGACAGCAGGTGCCCGGCCTCGGGGAAAGCCGCCCAGCCGGCCGCGCTTGGTATGCGATGCCTGAGAAAAAAAACGGCCAGCTTGTTGCGCATCCCGACCATCAGGGCGTCGGAGAACAGCAGCGCGGCGTCGGGCGGATTCGGCGCGATCTGCGCCAGGGCGAGTTCGACCTCGGCCGGGGTACGGACCATGTAGTTCGTCACTTCGACGCCGACCCGCCTTGCGGCGTCCAGCGAGGCCGCCAGCTCGCGCTGCTGTCCAGCGTGCTCGGGGCTGTTGAAGAAGGCAACGCGGCGCATCGTCGGCTTGATCTCCTTGAGCAGTTCCATCCGCTTGGAGATCAAGTCGAGCGCCAACATGGAAATCCCGGTTGCGTTGCGTCCGGGCCGGGCCAGGCTGTCTGCAAAGCCGGCGTCCACCGGGTTGCCGCTGTGCACGAATACCACGGGAATCGAAGGCCGCAGACCGGTGGCCGGGGCGATCCCGCCGCCGTTGGCGAAAATCAGCACGGGCTTGAGCTGTGCAAGCTCGCCAGCCAGTGCCGTCGCCGTGGCAGCTGAATAGTTGGCATAGCGCGCCTCCAGGATGAAGTCCCAGCCTTCTCGATAGCCGATCACCTGAAGCTCGCTGAGCAAGGCCGCCAGCAGATGCACAGCGTCCGACTGGGTGCCGCCCGAGAGAAAGGCGATGCGCCGCGGCGTCTGCGCCAGCAGGACGGGCGCCCCGAGCGCGCAAGAGAGGCCGACGACGACGCGTCGCCGGTTCGGCGCATTGGTAGGACCGGCGCGCAGCGCCGGGTACGGATCGAACAGCATGATCCCTCCTTTGCCGCCTCAGCCGGTCCCAGAAAGCGGGGCAGATCGGGCGGCAAACGGCGCCAACTGCGCCGCCGCCCGCCCAACGGCAGCTTGTTTGCGAGTATGAGCCTATTCGCCTGCTTGGGAATGTCAAAGGGAGAGTCGCTTGAGAAAGCTCTTCGTGTCCGAATTCCTGACCTTGGACGGCGTGATGGAGGCTCCCGGCGACGAGCCCGGTCGTCCGAATAGCGGTTGGGTTCCCGATTCCCTCAGTCCAGGTTTGCCTGCGTGGCGCGCACCGTGGCCTTGTTGAGCTTGCGGCAACGAGGGTGCCATTGGCGGCAGACCATACGAATCAGGCCCTCGGGGGAAATTCGAATCGGATTGCCCGATCAGGCCGGTTCGTGCATCCAATTCGGGCACGGCCGACCTGACTGGTGAGTCCGTCGCTTGATGGGGCCAGGCTTTCGAGGAATGATTCTGGTGATCTGGCACCTGCCGCACCCTTTATCGGTAGCCCACACAAGTCACAGTCCAGCGCTTCCCCCATGCACGGAAATCTTGGCATGTCTTGCCAAATCGGTGCCTGGTTCAAGCTCCAATGGCACCAGCGAG
>JBBQQV010000050.1:0-11495 GCA_038215505.1 Lysobacterales bacterium | reverse complement strand
GACGATGAAGTCAATGTAGTCGAAGCCGCCCATCTCACCGATCCGGCGCCCGATCAGGCTGCCGAAGATCAGGAAGTACAGGGTCATGGTGATCGCCGGCGGGACCAGGGTTTGACCCCAGATACGCATGATGCGGGTGATCTCGCGGCGGGCGATGGTGTAGAGGGCGGTCAGGTTGGGGTGCATTTTCTTTTTCTTAAAGAGCGGGTCTGGGGGCTGGGGTGAAGCGTCGCGCTTGCAAACCGCTGGTTTGCGCGATGCTGAACGCCCGAGCGCTATGCGCGAGGGCCGGGCAATTGGGGGCTGGGGCGCACTTAACGAAGCAGTCGGGCGGCGCAAAGACGCAAACAGCGCGCCCCAGCCCCCAGTCCCTGCTCCCGCTTCTGAAATGCTCAACACACCGTCAACGGACCGCTGCCGCCGCCCCCTGCTGCAAGCCCCCAACCCCGCCTTCCTTCGTCGTCAACCGCAAAAACAACTCCTCCAATCGGTTGGTCTTGGTCCGCATCGAACGCACACGAATGCCGGCGTCGCCGAGCGCGGCGAATATCCGGTTCAAGTCCATTGCGCGCGGCATGTCGATGTCGAGGGTGTGGTCGTCGGTGGCGATGAGGATGGCGCCTTCGATAGTGGGCAGTACCCCAGGAAGTTCGCCGTCGATGTCTAGCAGGAAACCTTCCACATCAAGTTTTGCCAGCAGCGACTTCATCGGTCCGTGCTCGATGATGCGGCCGTTATCGATGATCGCCAGATTGCGGCACAGGCTCTCGGCCTCTTCCAGATAGTGAGTGGTCAGAATGACCGTGGTGCCGGCGGCATTGACCTCCTTCAAGGTCTTCCACATGCCGCGCCGGATTTCGATATCGACGCCGGCGGTGGGCTCGTCAAGAATCAGCAGGCGTGGGCGAGTGATCATTGCGCGGGCAATCATCAGCCGCCGCTTCATGCCGCCGGAGAGCGTGCGCGACATCGTGTGCGCCTTCTCCCACAGCTGCGCGCGGCGTAACTCCTGCTCGGCGCGGACGATTGCTTGCGCACGCGGCACGCCATAAAACCCGGCGTAGTTGACGCAGATATCGAGCGGCTTCTCGAACATGTTGAAGTTGACTTCCTGCGGCACCAGGCCAATCAGGCGCATGGCGGCTTGCCTTTGCTTCAGCAAGTCGACGCCGAACACTTCCACCGCGCCACTGCTGGCATTCACCAGCGAACTGACGATGCCGATCAAGGTCGATTTGCCGGCCCCATTCGGCCCCAGCAACGCAAAAAAATCGCCCTCGGCCACGTCGAGAGTGACGCCTTTAAGCGCCTCGACGCCGGTGGCATAGGTTTTCTTGAGATCACGGATGGCCAGTGCTGGTGGAGCCCCGGCTGTTGCGGAAAACGGTGTGCTCATCGGCTGCGAATGCCTGCGCCTGAAACGAAGAGGATTGCTTGCCGTCAACGTGTTGCAGACACGGTGAACAAAGCGACCCGCTAGTATATCGGCCCCCTGCCGCACAAACGTTGTGGCGTCGCCCAAGCGAGACCCCGTGCCCGTCCACTTTCCGCTCCGCCTCGTCAGCAGCCGCATGCTTGCGCCCAGCGTCCGCCACTTCGTTTTTGTCCGCGACGACGGCGAAGCGCTGGACTTCTTGGCCGGCCAATTTGTACAAGTGCATTTCACCTACGCCGATGGCAAAACGACCAAGCGCAGCTACTCGATTGCGACCATCCGCGAAGGTGAGACTGATCGCGATACACCGCTGGAAGTGGCAGTGTCCTACGTCAGCGGCGGCGCGGCCACGCAACTCTTTGAACAACTGGTCGAGGGCGACCGGATCGAGGCTAGCGGTCCGTTTGGGCGCTTTTGTTTAGCGCCCGCAGACGCCAACCAACGCTATCTGCTGGTCGCGACCGGCACGGGTGTCACCCCATATCGAGCGATGTTGCCCGAGCTTAGGCGGCAGATCGCCGAGCGCGGCATTAAGGTGGTGCTGTTGTTTGGCGCGCGTACGCCAGCCGAGCTGCTCTATGGCGACGAGTTCATCGCGTTTGCCGAATCGACGCCCGGCTTTCGATTCGTGCCCTGTTACTCGCGCGAGCTGCCAGCCTCCGCGCGTGCCGACGATCGGCGCGGTTACGTGCAGGACGCGCTGCTCGAATTTGCCCCCAATGCTGAAACCGACATCGCCTATTTGTGCGGCAATCCCAACATGGTGGATGCGGCATTCGAAGTGCTGAAAACCGCCGGCCTGCCCGTGCCCCACGTGCGTCGCGAAAAATACGTCAGTAGCAAGTAACAGCGCCGCTCAACCAACGGTACCGAAGTCCAAGGCATGCAGAGCACACTGCAGCAGCGCGTTTTGACTCAAGCGATGTCACAGATGTCGATCAAGGCCGTTCAATAGGCTCATCCGAATCGAAGCACCCACCAGAGAGCGTTGCTATGGCATTGAGATCACCCCTTCCTGCACTGGCGATGGCCTTGGGCTTGGCCGTTGTCGCGCCGAGCAGCAGCGCGCAAGCAAGCACTGACGCGCCCATCAAAAAGCGCAGCCTCGGCGCGTTGCAGTTCGAGCCTTGCTCGCTGGCCGCCGATGGCGTTCCTGGCGCGGTCGAGGCGCAGTGCACCACCCTCGAAGTGCTTGAGAACCGCGCCGACCCTGGCTCCAGCAAGATATCGCTCGCGCTTGCCTGGATTCCGTCCGCCGATGACGCGGAGCCCGATCCGATTTTCATGATCGCCGGTGGTCCGGGTCAATCTGCCAAGCAGAGTTATCCGTTGTTGCATGCGGCGTTTCGCGACTTGCGACGGTCCCGCAATGTGCTGTTGCTGGATGCACGTGGTACCGGTGAGTCGCATCCGTTGGTGTGTCGCAATGAGCAAGGCGAAGCGGCGATCAGTGAGGGCGATGGCAGCGAGACGACGATTGATATGGAAGTCGCGCGCGACTTCGCCAAGCGCTGCGCAGAAAAGCTCGGCGCCGACACCGACTTGCGGTTTTACGGCACCTCCGAGCACATCGACGATATCGAAGCGGTGCGCGTGGCCATCGCCGCACCGACCATCAATCTGATCGGTATTTCCTACGGCACCCGCGTGGCGCAGCAGTACGCCGCACGCTACCCGACCACCACGCGCGCCGTGGTGCTCGACTCGGTGGCACCCAACAGCCTGGTCCTCGGCAACGAACACGCCGCCAATTTGCAAGCCGCGTTGGAAGCGCAGTTCGCCCGTTGCCGCGACATAAAGGCCTGCGCTGAGCAGATGGGCGATCCAAAAGCGCAGTTGGCCAAGGTGGGCGAAGTACTGCGCAGCGGCACGTTGGCGGCGGTGCGCTATCGCGATTCCACCTCGGGCGAGTGGCGCGAAGAGACGCCGACGTTTGCCCACTTGGCCATCTTGTTACGCATGTACGCCTACTCACCAGAGGCGGCAGCGACATTGCCGTATCTGTTGGCAGAAGCGGCGAATGGTCGCTATGAGGCGATGCTGGCTCAAGCCAGCAGCCTCGGCCGCTCGCTGACCGAGCAGATTTATCACGGCATGCAGCTGTCGGTGATGTGCACCGAAGACGCCGACGAGTTTGTCGCCCGTGAGGAAGATCGCGGCAGCGTAATGGGCACCGAATTCATCGAGTTTGCGCAAGCGCAATGCAGCGTCTGGCCACGCGGCACCCGCGACCCCGCATTCCGCCAAGCACTGGCCGGCGATCTGCCGGTGCTGTTGATTTCCGGCGAGTTCGACCCGGTGACCCCACCGCGCTACGCCGATGAAGTGGCGAAGTCCTTGCCTAACAGCCGCGCGCTGGTGCTGCCGGGTCAGGGCCACAGCGTGATCGGCATCGGCTGCATGCCGAAGCTGTTTGCCCAGTTCATCGAAACCAGGGACGCCAAAAAACTCGACGCCAAGTGTTTGCAGCGTTTGCAGCCACTGCCGCCGTTCGCCGGTGCCTACGGGTGGGAACCATGAGCATTCACTCAACACTTCGCGCGGCGCACAGCTGCGACTGGCACTGGCTACTGGAGCTCACTCCGTGATTGACGTTCGCGATTTGCATAAACAATTCAAGACCAAAAACGGCATCGTCAAAGCCGTCGATGGCGTCAGCTTTACCGCCAACGATGGCGAGATCACGGGTCTGCTGGGCCCCAACGGCGCTGGCAAGACCACCACCATGCGCATGCTTTACACACTGATGACGCCGGATCGCGGCACGGTGACGGTGGACGGCTTTGATATCGCCAAAGACGCTGAAGCCGTGCGGCGGCGCCTTGGTGTACTGCCGGATGCCCGCGGTGTTTACAAGCGCTTGTCACCGCGCGAGAACATCGCCTATTTCGGCCGTCTGCATGGCATGAAAGAAGACGCGATTGCCAAGCAAACCCAGCGCTTGAGCGATGCACTTGGCATGGCGGAAATCATGGACAGGCAGACCGAAGGCTTTTCGCAAGGTCAGCGCACCAAGACTGCGATCGCACGCGCTTTGGTGCACGACCCACGCAACGTCATCCTCGATGAGCCGACCAATGGTTTGGACGTGATGACCACGCGCGCCATGCGCGAGTTCTTGCGGCATCTGCGTAGTGAAGGCCGCTGCGTGATTTTCTCCAGTCACATCATGCAAGAGGTCGCCGCCCTGTGTGACCGCATCGTCATCATCGCCAAGGGTCAAGTGGTCGCCCAGGGCAACGCTGACGAGCTTCGCGCGCACTACGGTGAAGAAAATCTGGAAGACGCCTTCGTGAAGGCGATTGGCTCGGAAGAAGGACTGCACCTATGAATATCGTTTATGCGGTGATGCGCAAAGAGTTGCTCGATCTTTCGCGTGATCGGCGCACTGTCCTGCTTGGCCTGTTGCTGATGCCACTGTTGCTGCCAGCGATGCTGCTCGGCGTCGGCAGTCTGGCCGAGAAGCGCGCCACCACGCAGTTGGAGAAAACCCTGCAGCTGCCGGTGATTGGGGCCGAACATGCACCCAATCTGGTCGCCTTTGTAGCGATGCAGAACATCGAAATACTGCCCGCACCGAAAGACGCCGACGCCGATATCCGCGAACAGAACTACGACATCATTCTGCGCATTCCGGACACCTATCCCGAGCAGTGGCGCAGCAGTGCAGCCGCCGACATCGAGTTGATTTACGACTCGACGCGTCGCGATACGGAGATTCCGCTGCGGCGGGTGCAAGGCACCTTGGAGGCCTATAGCGCCACCGCCGGCAAGCTGCGCCTGCTCAGCCGCGGCGTCAGTCCATCACTGGATGCCGCCGTGCGCGTCAACAGTCGCGATCTGGCCACGCCCGAAGCCAAACGTGGTCAGGTGTTGGCCGCCATGTTGCCTTACCTGTTGATCCTGTCGGCTTTTCTTGGCGGTGCCTATCTGGTCATTGATGCCACCGCCGGCGAGCGTGAGCGACAGTCCTTGGAACCCTTGTTGGCAACGCCCGCCAGTCGCGAAGGTGTCATGAGCGGCAAGATCCTCGCCGCCTGCGTGTTCGGTATGGTCAGCCTGCTTTTGATATTGCTCTCGTTCAAGGCGACGTTTGCCTTCGGCGGTGGCATCTTCCGCGGTATCGATGTGTCGTGGCTGGTGATCGCCAAACTGCTGGTGGTGTTGGTGCCGATGGTGTTGCTGGGCACGGTGCTGCTGACCTTGATCGCGGCCTCGGTGAAGTCGGTCAAGGAAGCGCAGAGCTACATGTCGATCCTGATGTTTCTGCCGATCATTCCGACCATCGCGTTGATGGTGAGCCCGGTGAAGGATCAGCTGTGGATGTTCATGGTGCCGTTCCTCGCGCAGAACCAGATGATCGTGCGCCTGCTTCGCAGCGAACCGCCGTCAGCGCTCGAATGGTCTACCTACCTTGGTGTCGGCATCGCGATTGGTGCGCTGTTGTGGCTGATCGCCTCTCGCATGTATCACCGCGAGAAACTCGCCTTTCCGGCCTACGCACACACCGTCGCCACCGCGCCCACCGGCGCGTTCGCGACACGCTGATCAGCACCGCGCCAACGGCGCGTCGGAAATGCTCTCGCCGAGAGTCAATGCGCTGCTCGCAAGAAAGCATCTGCGCGCTCGTTTCGTGGATTCTCACGCATTGGCTGCCTGCACTTTGGATGAAGATTGGCGCGCAAGCGACGCTTTGGCTAGGGTAAGGGGCTAGACGACACGACCGCATTGCTCGCCGAACTACTTACCGACGCAAAAGCTCGAAAAAATCTCGCCAAGCAGGTCGTCACTGCGCACGTCGCCGGTGATCTGGCCCAGCGTTTCATGCGCGCAGCGCAGTTCGGCTGCCACCAGTTCGCCGGCCCCCACCTGCAATTGCTGATCGGCCAGTTCGAGTTGTTCACCCACGTGGAGCAAGGCAGCGACGTGGCGTGCGCGGGCACTGAAGGCACCTGTTGCGCTGTCGCCCGTGGCGGCGACCTTCAATAGTTCGCGCAGCGCGGCCAGCCCATCGCCACGCGTCGCGGAGAGCCAAAGATGAACGCCGTCGCTGCTGTCCTCTCGGTGTGGCTGACTGTCACTTTGATCGATCTTGTTGTGCACCCAAACGATGGCCGCGTCTTTACCCAAGACGCCTTCAGCAAGGGCTTGCTGCAGCTCAAGGGCAGCATTGCCGTCTCCATCTTCAACCACGGCCAGCAGCAGGTCGGCGCCTCGGCTCTCGGCATGCGCGCGGCGCATGCCCTCGCGTTCGATCGGATCGTCGCTGTGCTGGCGCAACCCGGCGGTGTCGACCAAGGACAGCTCGACGCCATCGATCTGCAGGGTTTCATGCAGAAGATCACGGGTGGTACCCGCGACGGCTGTAACGATCGCGCGATCGCTGCCTGTCAGCGCGTTCAACAACGAACTCTTGCCCGCATTGGGTGGGCCGACAATGACCACGTGCAAACCGTCACGCAGGCGCTGACCGCGCTGTGATTCGGTGAGTAGATCAAGGTGCTCGGCACGCAGTGAGGCAAGTGCGGCGGCGATCTGACCGTCGCCGAGAAAATCGATTTCTTCCTCTGGAAAATCGATCGCCGCCTCAACGTGCACGCGCAAACTCAGCAGGCCTTGGCGCAGTGTTTCGACGCGCTTGGAGAACTCGCCGGCAAGGGAACGCAAGGCCGCACGCGCTGCCGCTTGCGATCCAGCCGCAATCAGATCCGCAACGGCTTCGGCCTGTGCGAGATCGAGCTTGCCATTGAGAAACGCGCGTTCAGTGAACTCGCCGGGGCGGGCGATGCGCGAGCCAAGCGCGCAGACCCGTTGCAATAGCGTGGCCAACACGGGCGCACTGCCGTGCACTTGCAACTCCAGCACGTGTTCGCCGGTGTAGGAGCGTGGTGCGGGAAAGAACACCAGCAGGCCGTGATCGATCAGGCTTCCGTCTGCATCCTGAAAGCGAGCGTAGTGCGCGTACCGGGCCTTTGGGGGGCGACGGAGCAAGGTTTCTGCAATCCCCTCGGCCATCGGTCCGCTGATTCGCAGCACGCCGATCCCGCCGGCACCGGCCGCAGTGGCGATGGCGGCAATGGTGTCGGTCATGGCGCCAGAGTCAGGGGCAGCGCCGCGAACTCGCACCGCGCTACCCCGGCCACAACGGCTGAGGCGCGCCGCTTACACCTTGGCCGGTGCCGGTCCACCGTGGCGCTTGTTGATGAACCACTGTTGCAGCAATCCCAATCCGCCGTTGACCGTCCAATAGAGCACCAGCCCTGCCGGGAAGAACGCAAACATCACGCCAAACACCAGTGGCATGTAGGTCATGATCTTCTTCTGCATCGGGTCCATGCCCGGCGAGGGTGACAGTTTCTGGGTAAACCACATGGTCAACAGGTTGAGCACCGGCAGTACGAAGAATGGGTCCGGTGCCGACAGATTGGTGATCCACAGGATCCACGGCGCGTGGCGCAGCTCCACCGATTCCAACAACACCCAATACAAGGAAATGAATACGGGGATCTGCACCAGAATCGGCAGACAGCCGCCCATCGGGTTGATCTTTTCCTTCTTGTACAGCTCCATCATCGCCATGTTGAATTTTTGCTTGTCTTCGCCGTAGCGCTCCTTCAGCGATTCGATGCGCGGCTGCACGGCGCGCATCTTGGCGAAGCTCTTGTACTGCGCCTCCGACAGCTTGAAGAACGCCGCTTTAATGACCAACACCAGCAGGATGATCGCCCAGCCCCAGTTGCCAGTGAG
The DNA here is from genome assembly GCA_038215505.1 of Lysobacterales bacterium. Taxonomy (GTDB): domain Bacteria; phylum Pseudomonadota; class Gammaproteobacteria; order Xanthomonadales; family Xanthomonadaceae; genus JANNWF01. The sequence goes on along the minus strand of JBBQQV010000050.1, from coordinate 3,313 downwards.
GCTATGGAAGAACGACAGCAGCCAGAAAAGTGGCTCGGCCAGCAGGGTCAAAATGCCGTAGTCGATGGTCCGCTCGAGGCCGGGAGCGACGCCGGCCAGATGTTCCTGCAGCTTGGGACCCACATACAGTCGAGTATGTGCTTGCTGGCTGGCACCACTCGCAATTTCGATCGTTGGGGCGGATGCGCGAATCAGATAGCGGCCGCGAACCACCGCCGTGCTGAAGCGGCTGGCCTCGGCCGGGTCAGGAATCCAGGCAGCGAAAAAATAGTGCTGCAACATCGCCACCCAGCCGCCTTGGCCGGCAACGTCTAGCGGTTTCGCAGGTTCGATATCATCAAACTTGAGCTTGTTGAATTTCTCGCCAGGCGAAAACCAAGCCGCGCCAACGAAGCTGTAGGCTTCCGGATTGGTCATCCCTCCGCCTTTGCTCGCTGGTGGCTGGCGCAGCATTTGTCGATAGGCATAGCCGCGCCAGGCTTGTCCGCTGCCGTTCTGCAGCGTCTCCTGCATGTCGATGACGTAGCTTGAACGCTCAAAAACAAAGGTCTTGGTAAGCTCGAATCCGGAGGCATCGCGCCAACGAAACGGCACTTCGATGCGCCCTGAACCGTTTTCAAGCCTGTAGGCTTGCGCGTCGCTGCGAAAAATCTGTTGGTGACTGGGCGAGGGACCGTTGTTGCTGACCCAGCCCGCCTGGGCCGAAAAATCGTGCCCCGCCTCTTGACTGAACAGCTCGACCGAGGGCGCGCCACGCTGCGTGGTTTGCGGATAATTCAATAGCTCGGCGCGAATGATGCTGGCACCACGCGGATCGATCGTGAGCCGCAGCACATCGGTAGTCACAACTACCGGTTCAAGCCTTACCGCAGCTTCAATGCTGTCTGTAAGCTCTGTTCCAACGCCGCTTGGGTCGCCAGCTATTGGCGCGGCTGCCTCCGCTGCGGGCAGGCTGGCGTCGTCCGAAAACGCGGGCAATTCAGCATCCACAGACTCGATGGCTGGCTGACTCGTCGCTGGCTGACTGCTAGTCGGGGAGTGGTAATCCACCTGCCAGGCTTGCCAAATGAGGAAGCCAACCAGCGCCCACGCAAATAGAAGAAACGTTCGTGTCTGATTCATGCGCTCGGAGTCGACGGCGCATCGAGCGGCAAGCGCTCGACGTCGCGGGAGGGAAGGGTGGCAGGTGAGGCGGGCTCACATGGCTGACCTGGGCCAGCAGCAGGCGGACTGATTGTGCCTTGGGTATGTGACGCCGGCAACGCTGCGATCTTGCGCCAAACTCGGTTCAGTTCGTCATTTAGCGTTTGATTGTCCGCCGCCACGGCGTCGCGAAAGGCGACCAACACCGCATCGCCGCAAGGCAAGTCCGCGCAGTGGAGCCGAAAACTCTCGCGGGCCAGGCGCTTGATCCGATTGCGGTCAACTGCTCGCTTGGACACCTTGCGAGATACTGCCAAGCCCAGCCTCGCCTCAGTGGTCGAGGGACACCAATGGACGCGGAAGTAGCGGCAGGAAAAGCGCTTGCTGGCTGCAAAACAGCGATTGAAATCGGCGCTCGCGAGGACTCTGCGCTCGCGCGGAAAGGCCTTGCTGCGGGGTTCGTTGTCACGCGGAGTCATGGCAGCCGGCGTAGTCATAACCCGCGAGCTGCACGCGCGGTTGGCGTGCAACTGAACCGGATATCAGTGAACCGAATATCAGAATGGGCGGTGGGTGGATGTGACCGCGAAATGCGGTCCGATCCACCCCAGCCCTGCTAAGGGATCAGACGCTTACGGCCTTTGGCGCGACGAGCATTAAGAATCTTGCGGCCATCAGCGGTGGCCATGCGTGCGCGAAACCCGTGGGTGCGAGCGCGTTTGAGATTACTGGGTTGGAAAGTGCGCTTCATGGCGGCAACCGTCGATGAGTTTTGGCGGAAAAGACTGCCGAGAATAGCCTGCCTTGAATATCGCCGTCAATTAGTGGTCGCTTGGCATCCTCGTGACGCCGGGCGTAGACTCTCCAGTCACCCATCTTCCGGCCCATCGCCATGCGCGCCGAGCGTCGCGATGGCGTCTTCCGACTTGCCGCAGACTGCCCCTGATGAGCGTTTGGATTTCCTGCCTCGAGCGACTCCAGGGCGAACTGGCCGTCGACGAGTTCATGACTTGGTTAAAACCATTACAGGCAGAGATGCGCGATGGCGGGCTCGTCGTGCTGGCCCCCAACGCCTTCGTCATTCACACAGTTCGCGAACGCTATTTGCCGCGCATCGCCGAGTTGGCTCGCCATTACGCAGCCGATAGCGGTCTGCTGGTGCGGCTGGAGGTGGGTAGCTTTGCTCGCGCCGAAGTGACCGCCAGCAAGCGCGCGCCCGCGTTGTCCAGCCGTGGCTTGGGCGAGCCCTCCAGCAACCTAGAACCCGCCTATCGCTTCGATACCTTTGTCGAGGGCAAGTCCAACCAACTGGGTCGCGCCGCCGCGATGCAGGTTGCGGCGAGTCCGGGCCGGGCCTATAACCCGCTGTTGTTGTACGGAGGAACTGGTCTAGGCAAAACCCATCTGATGCACGCGGCAGGCAATGCGATGCGTTTGCAGAACCCGGCAACGCGCGTGTTGTACTTGCGCTCAGAGCAATTCTTCGCTGGCATGATGAAGGCGTTGGCCGAGAAATCGATGGATCAATTCAAGCGCCAGTTTCAACAAGTGGATGCGTTGTTGATTGACGACATTCAGTTTTTTGCTGGCAAAGACCGCACCCAGGAAGAGTTTTTCCACACTTTCAACGCGCTGTTCGACGGCAAGCAGCAGATCATTTTGACTTGCGACCGCTACCCCAAGGAAGTCGAGAATCTCGAACCTCGACTCAAGTCCCGACTGGGGTGGGGCCTGTCGGTGGCCATTGAGCCACCAGATTTTGAGACCCGCGCAGCCATTTTGCTTACCAAGGCCCGCGAGCGCGGAGTCGATTTGCCCGACGACGTCGCTTTCCTGATTGCCAAACGCATGCGCTCCAACGTGCGCGACCTCGAGGGCGCCTTGAATACGCTGGCGGCTCGCGCCAACTTCATGGGTCGCGCAATCAGTGTGGAGTTCGCCCAAGAGACCTTGCGTGACTTGCTGCGCGCGCAGCAGCTGGCGATCAGCATCCCTAACATCCAAAAGACCGTGGCAGACTACTACGGGCTGCAGATCAAGGAGCTTTTGTCGAAGCGACGCACGCGGTCGCTCGCCCGACCGAGGCAAACGGCGATGGCGTTGACCAAGGAACTGACCGAGCACAGCCTGCCCGAAATCGGTGATGCTTTTGGTGGTCGTGACCACACCA
>JBBQQV010000049.1:0-11532 GCA_038215505.1 Lysobacterales bacterium | reverse complement strand
CACATCGACCGGCTGGTGCAGCCGCAGATCGCGCAGGGGATCGTCGAAGGCATCGACTTCTTAGAAGGCCGCCAGTCGGGGCTGCCACAAGCCGCAATCACTTCAGTAAAGCGCCTGTGGAGGCACGCATAAAAAGATAGACCCACTGCTGCTGCACTCCGAAAGATTGATCGCGCGTGATCGGAAAACAGCTATGCCTCCTTGCCAACCTTTCCCCAACGACGACACGAGAGAACCGCGTCATGATTAGAAGCGCACTGTTCGCAGCGACCTCGCTGATTCTTCTCGCCGGCTGCTCAAACCCGCCGCCGAGCAATACCTCAACACCCGATGCAGCGGCCAACTCGCGCTCCGTCACCGCACCGGCCGCAGCGCCCGAAGCAGCGCCGCTCTGCACCGATTTCGGGCCACAAACACCGCGCGACATTTCCAGTGTTGCAGGCACCAACGATGACGACTTCCCACTGGCACCGGCATACAGCGAACTGAACCTGTGCAACATTCACACGCATACCAATGCCGAACACAAAGGCCCCGGCTTCAGCGTATCCGTCAATGACGGTGCCAGCGGCGGCTATGCGTGCAATGAAACAACCGCACTGACAGAGTCCGAGCTCGCGGCCCCAGCCGTCAATGAGGGCGCCTTCAAGGGCGTGAAGCCGGGCGACTCGATTGAGGTGCACTGGGTGCACAGTTCGTGCGATATCCAGCCGGGCGAAGGCCTAGGTTCGTGCTTGAGCGAGACCTGTGAAGATCCGTTGCTGCGGGTCGAGGCACAGACGTTCCTCGTGGTTAACGATTCGGCGGCCCTGAACTTCAACGACTTCGACTACAGCGGAGCGGCGGTCAACGGTCTGCATCAGGCCCGCAGCTTGCCGAGCGGTACGGGCACGCCGGTCGTGTTTCGCGGCTCGACCACCGGTCCGAGCTACTCCGAGTCAACGTGCTCGCCGCTCAAGGTGACATGGAGCGTGCGTCCACAGTGCGCGAAGCTCGACATTGGCTCCCTCAATGCCTGGGCCGCAAACGGCAATGTTTTCAACGAAACCAAGTCGCATGGCGTGCGGCAGTTGGTCACCGAGCCAGCGCTGCTGTCACCCATCGAATAGTCCACTCGCAGGTTTTCCGGCCTGGCAGGCGTCCACTTACCCTGTCCGGCCGATCTGCTTTTTAAGCACAATCCGGATCGAGAAGCTGCCCCCACGGGGCTTGGCCTTTTCGCTGCTGGATGCGGGGCCGACTCAAGCGACCGGCACGTGCGCCTTTCGATACGCCTGCCCCAGCGGCAACCCACGCTCTTAATTCATTCTCACAATGACACGCCGAACAGGCACGACTCAGAACTTCTCCGAACGTAGCACTTCCACATCGGCCAGGTACATGATCATCGCGTAGTGGGTGTAGTAGTGCTGCTCCAAGTGGGCGCTGATCTTGGCGGCGGTATCACTGCTGCAGACCACTTCGATGCGGATGTTGCCGCTCGTTTCCCAACTGGCATTGCGCACGCCGCGATCACCGCGGCCGCGGGCATCGGTGATGGTGTAGCCACGCGCGCCGAGTTGCGTCAGGTCGCGCCTGATCGCACCCTCAATCGCGGCTTCGGTGACGATGGTGAGCAATTTGCGCGTGTACGTACCCATCTCAGGCTCCGGTGTAGGCGTGGATGCGCTCAGCCAGCGCATGGTAGAGCGGGATGCCAACAAGGATGTTGAAAGGAAATGTGATGCCGAGTGACGCGGTAAGCGACAGCGTGGGGTTGGCCTCCGGCACCGAGATGCGCATTGCTGCGGGTACGGCAATGTAAGAGGCACTCGCCGCCAGGATCGCCAGCATCGCGCTGCCCCCGACCGATAGACCGAGCGCGCTTCCGAGCAGAGCCCCGACCAGCGCCGAGAACAACGGCATGGTGATTGCGAAGACCACCAGGAAGGCACCGTAGCGGCGCAGTGAGCCCAGTTGTGACGCTGCGATCAGGCCCATTTCGAGCAGGAACACCGCGAGCAGCCCCTTGAACAGGTCGAAGAACAGCGGCTTGACTCCGCTCAGCCCGTCCTCGCCGGCAATCCAGCCGATTACCAGCCCACCCAGGAGCAGCACGATGCCCTTGCCGAGCATTACCTCGTGCAGCACCGTTCCCCAGCGCGTCTGTCGGCTCAGACCCCGCGCCAGCACAATGCCGACCAGAATCGCCGGCACTTCGAGCAGCGTCAGCAGCAGCGGCATGTGCGGCTCGAAGGCGACCTCGCGTCTCTCGAACCACGCCACCGCCACGGCATATGTGCCGACGCTGACCGAGCCGTAATGCGCCGCGATTGAAGCCGCGTCGGCGCGTGCCAGCCGGCCGACGTAACGCAGCACCGGGAAGGCCACCAGCGGCAGCAGCAGGCCCATTGCAACCACAGCCAGCATCTGTGGCAGCAGCGCGCCGAAAGGCTGCCGCGCCAGCTCGATGCCGCCCTTCAGCCCAATCGCCAGCAGCAGCAGCGCACTGACGAAGTCATAAATCGCCGCCGGCAGGCGCAGCTCCGAACCCAGCAGGCTGGCAACCACACCAAGCAGGAAGAACAAGATGATCGGGTCGAGCATGGTCGGTTTGGATAGTCGGGGGGACAAGTATCGGGTGGAGGAGGCGTCGGCGGGTAGCCGTCATGGGTGTCCGCGACCGAGCACGTGGGCCGAGCACACCCAGCACATCGGAAGCTTGCTTTCAGGCGGCGGGGCATTCCCGCCGCTCCAGCACCTCAACAAAAGCGAAAAGGCCGGGTCAAGTCCGGAGTCTGGACTAGCAACCTGTCGCCCGTGGCAAGCTGGGGTCTTCGCGATTCTTCCATTGACCAAACGCGGCGATTTCCGGCGGTAGCCCATATGGCTTCAAAGATCAGAGGCTCCACCCTTAGGCAAATTCCGGCCGGCATCTGGGTGCTCGGCTTCGTCAGCATGTTGATGGACATCTCGTCGGAGATGGTCCACAGCTTGCTGCCGCTGTTCATGGTCACCACGTTGGGCGCAAGCGCTCTCGCCGTTGGTTTGATCGAGGGGCTGGCCGAGTCCACGGCACTGATCGTCAAGGTCTTCTCCGGCACGCTGAGCGACTATCTCGGCAAGCGCAAAGGGCTGGCCGTATTCGGTTACGCGCTGGGCGCATTGAGCAAGCCGCTGTTCGCGCTGGCCCCGTCGATTGGCATCGTATTGACGGCACGGCTGCTGGATCGGGTCGGCAAGGGCGTCCGCGGTGCGCCCCGCGACGCTTTGGTCGCCGACATTGCTCCGGCGCATTTGCGCGGCGCCGCCTTCGGCCTGCGGCAGTCGCTCGACACCGTGGGCGCTTTCATCGGCCCGCTGCTGGCCGTTGCATTGATGCTGCTCTGGGCCAACGATTTCAGAGCCGTGTTCTGGGTGGCGGTGGTCCCCGGATTGATGGCCGTCGCGCTGCTCTTCTTCGGTCTGCACGAGCCGGCACTCAGTCATGGAGAGCGGCGCACCAATCCGATCCGCCGCGAGAACCTGAAGCGCCTGAGTCCGGCGTACTGGTGGGTGGTCTTGGTCGGAGGCACGTTCACCTTGGCTCGTTTCAGCGAGGCCTTCCTGGTGCTGCGCGCGCAGGAAGGTGGCATCCCCATCGCGTTGGTGCCGCTGGTGATGGTGGCAATGAATGTGATCTATGCGTTGTCAGCGTACCCGTTCGGAAAGCTCTCTGACCGCATGAGTCACCGCAAGCTGCTCGCGCTCGGCCTCGTCGTGCTGATCGCGGCCGACCTAGTGCTCGCCATCAGCAATCACTGGACGTTCGTGCTGGCCGGCGTCGCGCTGTGGGGCGTGCATATGGGCATCACTCAAGGCTTACTCGCCACCATGGTGGCCGCTACCGCCCCCGCCGACTTGCGAGGTACCGCCTACGGATTCTTCAATCTGGTGAGCGGTATCGCCATGCTCGCTGCGAGCGTCGTCGCTGGGCTGCTTTGGGACCGATTCGGTGCGTCGGCCACTTTTTATGCGGGCGCAGGCGTTTGCCTGATCGCCTTGGCGGGACTTGCTTGGCGGCCGCTTGGCGCGACGGCGAGAGTCTGACGCACGACGGCCGGTTGCTTGGTCCCGGCCGGCCCAAAAAGCCCCAAACGTGCAATCCCCTCAGCGGAATCACCCACCGCTATCAGCCTAAGCCTCAGCGATTTGCCATGCGACCCGCTGGTTAGCCCGGAAAGGCACAATCGCCTCGGGTCCTGTACCGAACTCATCTTTGACGATCCACGGCCGTCGTTCCAGCACGATGCTGTCGGTATTGCGCGGCAGCCGGTAGAAATCGGCGCCGTGGAAGCTGGCAAAGGCCTCCAGCCGATCCAATGCATCGGCCAGTTCGAATGCCTCGGCATAGAGTTCCAGCGCGGCATGAGCGGTGTAGATACCCGCGCAGCCACAGGCTGATTCTTTCGCATGTCGCGGGTGCGGCGCACTGTCGGTGCCGAGGAAAAATTTTGGATCGCCTCCCGTGGCAGCAGCAACCAAGGCCTGGCGGTGATGTTCGCGCTTGAGCACCGGCAGGCAGTAATGGTGAGGATTTAGACCGCCTGAGAACATCGCATTGCGATTGAGCAAAAGATGGTGCGCGGTAATGGTTGCCGCCACATTCGCTGGTGCCTCGGTGACGAATTGCGCGCCGGCACGCGTCGTGATGTGTTCAAAAACGATGCGAAGTCCCGGAAACTCACGCACCAGCGGCTGCAGATGGCGCTCGATGAATACGGACTCGCGGTCGTAGACGTCGATCTCGGCGTCTGTCACCTCGCCGTGAACAAGCAAGGGCAGATCCTGCTTTTCCATTTCTGCGAGCACCCCGGAAATGCGCAGCATGTCGGTCACGCCGTTCTCGGAATTTGTCGTTGCGCCGGCGGGGTAGTACTTCACGGCATGCACAAATCCGCTTGCCTTGGCGCGAACAATCTCAGCCGGAGGCGTCGAGTCGGTGAGATAGAGCGTCATCAGTGGCTCAAAGAGTGAGCCGACAGGAAGTGCCGCGCAGATCCGCTCACGGTAGGCGCTGGCTTTTTCGACGGTTGTCACGGGTGGCTTCAGGTTGGGCATGATGATCGCCCGCTGAAACCGCCTAGCCGTGTCGGGCAGCACCGCCGCTAGGACTTCCCCATCGCGCAGGTGCAAATGCCAGTCGTCCGGGCGTGTGAGGACGATCCGATCTCCTGCAGCAATCGGCATCACAGGAGCCCGGAGCTGCACACGCACACAGGAGGTTGCTGAGGCATCGTTAGACCCTAGTTTGCCGATATCGAAGTCGAAAGATGCCTAGCGGTGCGTGCTTAGTCAAACCGGAGCGAGACACCCAAGGAAATTGTCCCCGATACGAATGGCACGGCCGTTGCCGACCCGCCGGCCAAGCAAGGGCCACATGCCCACGCGGTCACCAGGCAGTTTTCGATTGAGATGAAAAGAAGAACTTGCGGGACACCCACATTGCGATCGCATGCGCGGCCAGCGAACACCCTCGCCGCTGAAACTCTGTGTGTGCAGTTCTGCGCGTCCATGCACGTCCAACTCTGCAGGGTGGTCTGATCGCGGTCGCGATCAACGTCGCGGCGTGGGCGGTGTTCGCGTTCTGGCTGCACGTCCGCTGGATCGAAACGGCGCCGGCAGGTTGCTGGGCCGGGTCACAGGTAGGGCACGTCGTGGTCGGGCGCCACAGCGCGGTCGCGCTTGCCCCACCGGTGCAGCGAGATTGCAAGTCAGCAATCTCGGCGGTTGTGGGAGCGCCGGAAGGCGCGATGCTTTCTCGCCACCGGATAGAATCGGGCGGTCGAATCGCGCCTTCCTGCGCCCCCACAAAAGCGCCCTGCAAGCCACCGTAGGACGGGATCGACAGGGTCGGTGGTGAGTCCGCGATGGCTATGGACCAGCGCTAGTGGATCCGGGCCAGCATGCGTCCGGGCCGGGTTGAGCTCGATGTTCCGTAATGCTGGGCGTGCCGCAAAACTGGCTGGCACACCTCGCCGCGGCTCAGTCGCCGATGACGTGTATGGCCTGTGTGAGCAAGGTCCGTGTGTGTGTCCACGGTCCGCGTGCGTGTGGTCGCAGGCTATCGCCGCTGTGCCAGCGGTTACGGTGTCGCGAACACGTGGCTCCAGACCTTGGAAATGACCACCGAGCCCTCACCCACGGCGGAGGCGACGCGTTTGACCGAGCCGGCTCGCACATCACCGACGGCAAAAACGCCTGCCACTGAGGTTGCAAACGGAGACTCCTCGGCGACCGCCGCGCCGGTTTTTACAAAGCCCTTTTCGTCCAGTTCGACTTGCCCCTGCAACCAGCGCGTATTGGGCGCGGCCCCCACCATCACGAACAGCGCGCGGCTGTCGATGCAGCGCTGGGTGTCGCTGCCGCGATCATGGACGGTGATTTTGGTGAGCGCGCGGTCGCCGTCAAGCTGCGCCACATCGTGCCTGTAATGGATGCTGATTCTTGGATCGGCCTCAAGCCGGCTTCGCAGATAGTCGGACATTGATGCCGCCAGCGAATCACCACGCACTAACAGATGCACGTGGCTCGCCGCGCGGCTGAGGAACATCGCCGCTTGCCCGGCCGAGTTGCCGCCGCCGATCACCACCGCATCCGTACTGCGGCAGAAGCGTGCCTCCATGTCAGTCGCCGCGTAGTAAACGCCGCTGCCCTCAAACTCTTCCAAGCGCGCGATTGGCAGGCGTAGATACTGCACGCCGGTGGCGATGATGACCGCTTTGGTGCAGACAGGCTGATGCTCATCAAGGGTGACGCAGAACGAGCCGTCGTCGCGGCGCGCAAGCGCGGTGGCGCGACGCGGCATCGCAAAGCGGCTGCCGAACTTCATCGCCTGCACCTCACCACGCCACACCAAGTCGGAGCCGGAGATACCGGTCGGGAAGCCCATATAATTCTCGATGCGGCTGGACGTGCCGGCTTGACCGCCCACCGAGACATCTTCGACCACCAGCGCGCGCAGGCCCTCAGCGCCGGCGTATACAGCCGCCGCTACGCCTGCGGGGCCGCCGCCCACGATCACCACGTCAAACACGTCGTCGGGTTGCAGCTTGAGGTCCATGCCCAACAGCTCGGCAATCTTGAGAGGCGTCGGATCGCTGACGGGGCGGTCGCGTCCAAAAATCACCGCCGGACCGTTTTCTGCCAGCCCACAGCGCGCCAGTGTTTCGGCCGACTGCGGGTCATCAAGCTCAAGCGATTCAAAGGCGATCTTGTTGCGGTGGGCAAACTCCGCGATGCGGCGTATCTCCGGGCTGCGATCGGCACCGATAAGCTTGAGGCTGGTCCGTCGATCCTCGATCTGCCGGCGTCGCCGCGCCGACATCACGCTGATGATGATGTCGGACATTTCCGGAATTTGACTCATCAGCGCGAGCATCTGTTGGCGAGCGACCTCGAGTGTTTCGATATCGCTGACCGCACGCATCGGCATCGACGCGGCGCTGCCCGACAAAAAAGCGATGTCACCAACAAATTGAGTGGGCCCAAGCGTACTGCTAACTGCGCGCAGGCCAGTGAAGTCGTCAAGCATCTCCAGCTCGCCGCTCAGCAAATAGACAAAGCGATCCATCGGCGTGCCGGGCTCAAACAGCCGATGGCCCGCAGCGTATTGGCGCACCACGCCCACCCGCCGCATGGCTGCCACATGGTCCTCATGCAGCGGCGTGCGCTGCATTTGCCTTAAATCGCCTGCGAGACTTTCCACTTGCTGCTCCCAAAACTTACCGCCCACGCGCCTGTCGAGGAGTCTTGCAGGCGGCCAATTACCGGCAACCAGTGTGAAGCGCCACCTGCCAGATTGTGTGAAAAAAGCCAGCGGTTGCGGCCAAAGCGCACCCTGCGCTGTAGTCGCACAAAAAAATGTTTTGCGATCTCACCGGCCGCTACAGTTCGTGCCGATTGTCGTATTGCCCGTCGCGCTCACTTAAGCGGGCGCGGCGCGCTCATATGTTGCAACGCGGCATCGAAAGCGCTTGCACGCAGCGCTCGCACGGGTGTATCACACGGCAGCCTCACCCAGCCGGTTGCCATGTCGCACATGCGCTTTTCATCTCGCACTCCGGGCCCGCCGTTCTACCTCAGCGAATGGTGGGACGAGTAGCTCATTTGCCGATACTGCTCCTGATGGGAGCGGCGGCCCGCGCCTGCTGCATCGTCGTTTGATCCCTTTCTGATTCTGTTGATCGTTCGCCTTGGCGGACGGCAGTCGCTGCCGTTGTGCTGGCCCGCGGTCGCAATCAATTCTGAGGTGAGCCATGTTCCGTTTAGGTAAGTTCCGAATTGTCGGGCTGCTGCTGTGCGCGCTAGCCACGCCGGGTTTTGCCGCCATCACCGCTGAAAGCGAAAGCAATAACACCGAGAGCAGCGCCGATGGGCCGGTTGGGCCGGCCTCCGCGGTTACTGGCTCAATGTCGACCCGGCGCGACATCGACTGGTTTTACTTTGATCTGTCGGCCGCAGGCGTCATCGACATCAGCTTGAGCCACGCCACCGGTCGCGATTTTGACTGGGCCTTGTATGCCAGTAGCGGTGCGGCAGTGGCGACCGGTGCTAGCTCGGCCAATCCACAGACCGGCAGCTACAGCGCCGGCGCGGCCGGTCGCTACTACCTCAAGTTGACCGCCTACAGCGGCAGTGGCGCGTACAGCTTGGATGTGAGCTACGCCGGCGGCACGCCACCGCCGCCGCCGCCACCGACCAGTTGCGGTAGCGGCGCGCGCCCGGCCACGCCCAGCGGGTTGCAAACCTGGATCGTCGGCAATGCCGCCAACAGCACGCGCAACCCGATCAATGGACCCGCGATGCTACTGATGGGCGGCAATTTCGAGGTTGATGCGGCGTTTGCCGAGCGCGCGTTTCCGGTTGCCAACGGTGGTGACGTGGTGGTGATTCGCACCGCCGGCAGCAGTGGCTATAACGACTATCTGTACAACCTGACCAGTGGCACCCTGAAGCCCGATTCGGTCGAAACCCTGCTGGTTGATACTCGCGCCAAGGCCGATTCGGCGCTGGTCGAGTGGGCGCTGTGTAATGCCGAGCTGATCTTCATGGCCGGCGGTGACCAATCGGCCTACTTGAACGCGTGGAAGGACAGCCGCGTGCAGTCGGCGATGCGTGTTGCCTACGAACGAGGTGCGGTGATCGGTGGCCTGTCGGCGGGCCTCGCGGTGCAAGGCCAGTACATTTACGACCCCGATGGCGTGACCGCAGTGACCAGTGCCGAGGCGCTGGCCAATCCCTACCGTAGCGGCATGCTGTTCTCGACCGGGTTTCTCGATCTGCCGCTGATGCAGGGCGTGATCACCGACACCCATTTCGGCGAGCGCGACCGCATGGGCCGGCTGCTGGCGTTTATGGCGCGGCTGCGGCAAGACGGCACTGCGGCCAGCATCGTTGGTATAGGCGTCGATGAGGACACCTCGATGTTCATCGACCGCAACCGCGTTGGCTATGTCGATGGCACCGGCAGCGCGTACGTGCTGCATGAGGACGCCAACACCCAGCGCACCCAGGTGGTGAGCGGCCAGCCGTTGATCTACCGCAACCTGCAACGCACCAAGCTGATCGGCGGCCAGCGCTATAGCTTTGCTGAAAGAAGCCACACCGGCACCCGGATTACCCTGAGCGCTGACGCCCGCAACACGCCCGCGTTGTCGCCAGCGAATCCGTATTGAGTGGTGTTGACTGAGCAATCCAAACTCAGTTGGGCCAAGGCGCTGCCGGCCAGCATGGCTGGCAGCGTCTTCTAGTGCAAAACCCTCTGCAAGAGGTGACGTCGATAACGTGCCCGGCGAACGCCACCGCGATAAGCCCAAAAAGCTCGTGCATCACCGGCAGACCATGAGAAACGTTGGCGACAAAAACCCGCAGCCGCGTCAGACAACTCCCACACGACCTGTGGAAATTGTCGCTGACACGAATGGCATGACACGAATGGCATGACACGAATGGCACTTACTTAAGGCTCGTCATCCCGGCAAAAGCCGGGATCCAGTGCTGTTGCAGCTTTACTACTGGCCGGAGGTGCTGGATTCCGGCCTTCGCCGGAACGACGATTGTTTGGCGCTTGCACTTCAGTAAGCGCCCTTCGCCCCTTACACCATTTCCCCACCACACCTTTTTCCCACCCCCGCGAGCGTCCGGCGTGCCTCAGATCGGCAGGGTCGATTCCACTTCTCTTGCACCGTGCCATCCGTAGCGTCGCACGGTCTGCAGCGACAGCTCGCGGTAGCGCTGCAGGATGGGCATCACCTGGGCCAGCGCGGCATCGGGATTCTCGCATTCAATTTCGGTTCGACTGACGCGGTTGCACCAGCTGCCTCTGATGAGCTTGCAGCCCGGCAGGGTCTTGGTCGCCTTCCTCAGCTCGCTATGCATCTCGCCGGCGCGGACGTGGCAGGCATGGGCGTCGTCACTGCCATTGGCATCGATCACGATCAACAACTGCTGCGGCTGGGCAAAGATCACCGCTGGCCAGCCGCGCGCTACCAGCTGTTGCAGCACTTCGTGCTTTTGGCGGAGCGAGGTAGCGGCCGTGCACAAGTCGTTGATCGCCAGCCACTCGCCATTGCCGCGCCGCCGGGTCGACCAGCCGCGCAGGCAGGCCTGCTTCAGGAACTCGCCCAGCGCTAGGTCTTGGATACGACGGTCGTTGTGCGCGATCAGCCGATGCAGCAGGCGGTCGAGCTGCATGTCTTCCATCTCGCGTAGCACTTGCCAGCCTGGTACCTCCGGCATCGGCGGGAAATTGGCGGGGCTGTAGCGGCTGCCCACGCTCTGCTGCAGATCCCGCCATCGCCGCCAGGCCGCGGGCTCGATGCCCTGTGCGAACAGCTCAAACTCATCGTCCGGGCACAAGAACTGGCTGCGGAATTGGCACATAAAGGGCGCGCGCTCGGCGAAGTAGCGGACGCGCCCGCCAATCTGCGGGTCGTTGCCTTCGAAACCGAGCGGCTCGAGTTCGGCGAGGGCACGCTGCATCGCCTACAACATGCCGTGATACCCAAAGGCGCTGGTGAAGCGCAGGGAAAGCCGGTTCGGATCGGCGATCACCTGGCCCAGCACCTGGCTGCTGCCCTCCACCAGCGCTTCAGTTCGATGGCCGGATTGATGCGTTGCAGGGCCTGCACGATCTGCTCCAGGCGCTCCAGAGCTGCCAGCGGGTATGCGCCCCGCTTCGGCTTCTGGCGCAGGGGCTTTGGCAGCTCAAGGAAAACGTCGTACGACACGCGCCAACCTGCCTTTGGCTAGGGCGCAGAGTCCAACTGCAGACGGCGTCAGCGCGCTTCACTCGGCCACGCTGGCGGTGGCAAGGTAGTACCAGCACCTTTTTTGACGAAGCGCGGAGGAAATTGGTGATTCCAAGGGCGGTGGATAAGTGAGTGACGACATGCAGGGCTGCGGAGCTTCGGCGCAGACGGAGAGTCGTCTCGCGATCATGGGTAGCCACACCATCATGTTCGCTTGATTGGGCTTGGCAGAGTGTGGACGACTACAACTTCGCCCTCCACG
>JBBQQV010000048.1:0-11655 GCA_038215505.1 Lysobacterales bacterium | reverse complement strand
TTCGCATGGGTTCAACACCGTCCATGGGCGCATGCCATCGGTGCTGACGGGAGCCAATCTCGCCAATCGCGAATTGCTGTACCTGGGTGTGTCTGGCGATGGCGATTCGGCATCGATTGGCATTGGCCAATTTGTGCATGCGATTCGGCGTGGCGTGAATATGGTTTACATCGTCGAGAACAATGGCGTGTACGGGCTGACCAAGGGACAGTTCTCGGCCACTGCCGACCAAGGCTCGATGTCCAAACGCGGCGTGGCCAATACCGACAGCCCGCTGGACATGGTCGCGCTCGCGCTGCAGTTGGGTGCCAGCTATGTCGGTCGCGGGTTTTCCGGCGACAAGACCCAATTGGTGCCTTTGATCAAGGGTGCGATGGCCCACCGAGGCGCAGCCTTCATCGATGTCATCAGCCCGTGCGTGGCTTTCAACAACCACGATGGCAGCACCAAGAGTTACGCCTATGTGCGCGAGCACAACGATGCGGTCAATCGCTTGGACGTGATCCCCGCCCGCAGCGAGATTCGTGTCGATTACGAGCCAGGAGCGATGACCGAAGTGACCCAGCACGATGGCAGCGTGCTGCGCTTGCACAAGCTGGATACCCACTACAACCCGACCGACCGTATTGCCGCGATGAACTACATCCAGCGGCATGCTTCGCGTGGCGAAGTGGTGACGGGTTTGTTATTCGTCGATCCAGCGGCGGTGGACCTGCACGAGAATCTGAACACGGTAGCAGCACCGCTTAACCGCCTAGGAGCAGCGGAACTCTGCCCCGGAACGGAGGCGCTGGCGGCCATCAACGCGCGCCTGCGCTAGTGCGTTGCCGAAGGACTGTGGGAGCGGCGGAAGCCGCGATAGGCAATGCGGGGCCACTGTCCCCGATCTATTGCGATTTGCCCGACTGCAACGCCAAGCGTTCGGCCAATCCGGTGTACGTCGCCGGCGTCAGCGCAAGCAACCGTTCGCGCGCCTCCAGTGGCAGGTTGAGCTCGTTGATAAACGCGCGCAGATTGCCCTGGGTTATCCCTTGGCCTCGCGTCAACGCTTTCAACTGCTCGTATGGCTCGGGTAGCCCATAGCGCCGCATCACTGTTTGCACCGCTTCCGCCAATACCTCCCATGCGCCATCCAGATCTTCTGCCAATCGCGCCTCGTTGGCGCTGAGTTTGCCCAACCCGCGCAACAGCGATTCCAACGCCACCAGCGTGTGGCCGAAGGCGGTGCCTAACGCACGCAGCACGGTGGAGTCGGTCAGGTCACGCTGCCAACGGCTGATCGGCAGCTTCTCCGCAAAGTGCATCAGCAGCGCATTGGCGATGCCGAAGTTGCCTTCGGCGTTCTCAAAGTCGATGGGATTGACCTTATGCGGCATGGTCGATGAGCCCACTTCGCCGGCCGCAACCGACTGCTTGAAGTAGCCGAGCGAGACATAACCCCAGACGTCGCGGCACCAGTCAATCAAAATCGTGTTGATGCGTCGCTGCGCATCGCACAGCTCGGCAATGCTGTCGTGCGGTTCGATCTGCGTGGTGTACGCATTGAATGGCAGCCCCAACGACTCGACCACGCGTTGTGCAAGTGCCGGCCAATCGATTTCTGGATAGGCGATGACATGCGCGTTGTAGTTGCCGACCGCGCCATTGATCTTGCCGCTCAAGGCCACCGCGCTGAATTGCCCGCACTGCCGACGCAAGCGCGCGACGACGTTGGCGGTTTCCTTGCCGACCGTGCTGGGCGAGGCGGTTTGACCGTGCGTACGCGAGAGCATTGCCAGGCCGGCGTAGCGTGTCGCCATCGTCGCTAACGCCAGATCGAGTCGTTGCAGGGCGGGTAGCAACACACTGCTGCGGGCTTCGCTGAGCAGCAATGCGTAGCTCAGGTTATTAATGTCTTCGGAGGTGCAGGCGAAATGCACAAACTCTAAAGACGCCGCCAACTCACTGTCGTCGGCGAGGCGTTGCTTGATGAAGTACTCGACCGCCTTGACGTCGTGATTGGTGGTGAGTTCTATACCTTTTACTTGTTCGGCATCCGCCACTGAAAACCCAACCGCGAGTGCGCGCAAGCGGGCTTGTGCCTCGGCACCCAACGGCGGCAGCTCAACAATGTCGGGCTCGGCGGCCAATGCCAGCAGCCACTCGACCTCTACCCGCACGCGCGCCCTGATCAATCCAAATTCGGAGAGGATCGGTCGCAAGGCATCGACCTTGCTGGCGTAGCGGCCATCAATCGGCGAAAGGGCAGTGAGGGCATGTTCAGACATGGCAGGCAGCGACGACAGCAAGAAGGCGCGCGCATGGTAACCGAGCGGGTCTTCCGGCATGCGTCAGCCCCCACCTGCGACCATCGCGAGGACTAAGCTTGTGGGGAATCGAAACGGCGGAGATGGCGATGGTCAGCAACACTCGGATTGAGCACGACAGCATGGGCGACCTAGCAGTGCCCGCCGATGCGCTGTGGGGCGCGCAAACCCAGCGCGCTGTGCAGAATTTCTCAATTTCCGATCTGCGCATGCCGAGCCCCTTCATTCGAGCGCTGGCCCTGATCAAGGCCTCGGCCGCCGAAGCAAACGCCGCGTTGGGCCTGTTGGATGAGCCGCTTGCGGTCGCCTTGGTGGCAGCGGCAATGGAAGTCGCCGATGGCAAGCATGACGCGCAGTTTCCGCTGGATGTATTCCAAACCGGCTCGGCAACTTCCAGCAACATGAATGCCAACGAGGTGATCGCGCACCTGGCAAGCCGCGCCGGTGCCGGTTTGCACCCGAACGATCACGTCAACCTGGGGCAAAGCTCAAACGACGTGATTCCAACGGCCATCCAGTTGGCTGCAGCCATGCGCATCAAGCAGCACTTGCTGCCGGCGCTCGGGCACCTGCGCAAAGTCATTGATAAGCGTGCGCGCCAGCTCGTAGGCGTCGTCAAGACCGGGCGCACCCACCTGATGGACGCCATGCCGCTGACCTTCGGCCAGGAGTTGGGGGCGTGGTCGGCGCAACTGCGCAGTGCTGAGGAACGGATTACAGATGCCTGCAAGCGCCTGCACCGCCTGCCACTGGGCGGAACCGCCATCGGCACCGGTATCAATGCCCACCCAAAGTTTGCCCGCCGCGCGGTGGCAGCACTGTCTCGACGC
The DNA here is from genome assembly GCA_038215505.1 of Lysobacterales bacterium. GTDB lineage: Bacteria > Pseudomonadota > Gammaproteobacteria > Xanthomonadales > Xanthomonadaceae > JANNWF01. Next base: position 8,519 of record JBBQQV010000048.1, on the reverse strand, counting down.
TCCGGCCTGCGATTGCAGAGTGCCGACAACTTGTTCGAGGGCATCGCCGGCCAAGATGCGGCGGTCGAGCTGTCTGGCCAACTCAATGGCTTGGCCATTGTGCTGATGAAGATCAGCAACGATTTGCGTTGGATGAACTCGGGCCCGTTGGCGGGTTTGGGCGAAATCGAACTGCCGGCACTGCAGCCGGGTTCGTCGATCATGCCAGGCAAGGTCAACCCGGTGATTCCCGAAGCCGTTTGTATGGTCTGCGCGCATGTGATGGGCCAGCACGTCACTATCAGCATTGCCGGCCAAAGCGGCAACTTTCAGCTCAACACCATGCTGCCCTTGATCGCGCACAGCCTGCTGCAATCGATCGAGCTGATGGGCAATAGCATGCGTGCTTTGGCTGACAAGGCCGTGGCGGGATTCAGCGTATGTCGGCAGCGGGTTGAGGCGACGCTTGCGCGCAATCCCATTCTGGTGACGGCGTTGAATCCTTTGATTGGCTACGAACGCGCTGCGGTCATTGCCAAACGCGCTTATGCCGAAAGTAGAAGTGTGCAGGACGTGGCTGGGGAGTTGACCGACATCGACGTTGCTTCCCTGCGGGGTCTGCTCGATCCTTTGAAAGTCGCGCTGCCAAACAACACACACTCCAAACGACGCTAAAACTTGCTTAGCGCGCAGTGTTTGCTAGCTTGCGAGTGGGTCAGGCGGAGCTTGTCCAAAGAGTCTCCGTTTGATTGCCCAAGCGCCTGATTGGCAGGCGCCAATCGCGCGGTGTCTTTTGGCCGTTGCGGAAATTGTACTTTTCGTGAATGAAAACTTGGGTTAGTCTTCAAGTCGCAAATCCTGTCAGCGCGCGTTCAGCTGTGCGTATCTGCCTAGTCGAAGCGAATCGCAATTCATTCTAAAAGGGGTCTGAGAAATGGCAACAATGCAACTCAAAGTGAGCAAACGTCGCGTTAGTCGCCGCGCAGTCGCCGCGCACTTCGCAGCTCTCTGCGTGGTTTCCTCGTCGGCCCTTGCGGCAGTGGTCGATAGTGGCGTGGTGAATTTGCCGATCACGGCGAATCTCGACGGGCTCTATTTGAATGTCGTGACCGGGGTCTCAGCCAATGCCACGGTGGCGGGGTGGGACTTCAACCCATTCCAATCAGGCGCCAACCTCGCGTTCTTCTCCTCTAATTCTGCAGCCAACGTCAATGCGCTTGTCGGAGTAGGCACGGTTATCACTCCGCTGATGCCAGGTGCGGTGGTGGGACCCGCCAGCACCTACGCTACGGTGGGAACGGTTGGCACGGCCGCCACTTCTTTCCGCGCAACTGGCACCTCTTTCGCCGGCTTCCGCTTCCAAAATGAAGCGAACGGCAACGCTGTGCACTACGGCTATGCCCAATTGACCACGACCACCGCCACCGGCTTTCCGGCAGTTCTGGTCCGCTTTGTTTGGGACAACACGGCAGGTACGCCAGTCACCATTCCAGCTGGCGCCGTGCCGCCGCAGTTTGCCTACGCTCCGGCTTCGGGCCAAGCTGTGCCTTTCACCGGCGGCGGGGCGGTGGCTAGCACCGGCAATGGTTCGGTTACCGTGACAATCGGCACCGCTGGGTCGGGTACGGGCGCTGCGGCGACCACCACCACGACCTGCACGGCACCTTCGGCCCCGTTCAGTGGCTTTGGCCAATCGGTAACCGCGATCGGTAGCGGTACGATCAGTGGTGGTCCTTTGGCCGGAACTTGCATCCTTGGTGCAGCGCAAGTTACCCAAACGCTGACATGTAATGAGAGTCGTGGTGGCGCAGCGAATGCGCGTACCTTCACCTTGACCTGTCCTGCTGGCACTCAGCCTCCGCTGACTTCGACACCCGCCTCAGGCTCGCAGATCACCTTGCCTTCGCAGCCTTTGGGTGGTGCAGCCACTTCGGCGACCCTCGGCTTCCAGAATCCTGGATCGCTGGCCGCGACCGTCACCTGCATCCAGCCGGCTGCGCCGTTCTCGGCTTCGCCGCTGAGCATTCCGGTTCCGGCGGGTGGCTCTGCCTCGACGACGGTGTCTTACTCGTCTGGTTCAGTTGGCACCTCCAGCGGCACCTTGAATTGCAGCGTGGGTGGGCAACAGTTCACCTTCAACCTGCAGGGCACTACGCTGTTGCCGGCACCGGCCTTCATCCCGACCAACAACGTCTGGACTTTGGCGCTGATGGCGATGCTGATGAGCTTGCTGGCGGGTGTTGCAGTGATGCGTCGTCAAAGCTGATTGCTGACGCGCAGCAACTTTCGCTGCGATTGAAAGCAACGCCTGCCGGGCACGCGCCCGGCAGGCGTTTTCATTTTTGGGCTTGAGTGCGAGCAAGTTTGCGGCAACGGCGAACCATCAAACCGCTGAGCATTACAGCAGTCGCTGGTGCCAATCACGTTTCGTGGCTGAGGCTACGCAACGCGGCCCGCTTGACCCGCATCAAGGCTGCGCTTGCATCACCTCAGCGGTTGACAACCTGTGCTCGCTGACTCGCGCGTTGGCAAGCAACCAGTCGATGGTCTGCTCTTCGATCACCCGATTCCTGAGCGTCGCCATCAACTCGGAATCCCGCGCGTAAAGCTCAACGACTTTTCTTGGCTCGTCGTAATCGGAGGCGATTTCCGCCAAAGTCGTGTTAATCCGACTTTGTTCGGGTGTGATCGAATTCTGACGGGCTACTTCGGCCAACAGGATGAATGCGCGCACGCGCGATTGCGCATCGTCCAACCGTTTGGGGTCGTCTGCAGGTGGCGTGTTCGTTGACAACTCGTCCGCTGACGAACTCGCTGATCGTGCCTTGATCTCAAGTTCGACCAGTCCCTTGGGCAGATCGAAATCGGAGTATGTAGCCACCAATTGTTCCAGCACGCCAACCCTTGTAATTGCCGCGACCGTAACGGCTAGATCTCGCTCCAGATTGGCGCGGATCTCGGCCCTGACGCGAAGCACGCCACTTTCGTCGACTTCCAAGGATTCAAGGATGTGATCGACATCGGCTTCTTCTACGCTCGCGACGAACCGGCTGAGCGAAAGCGCCTCAATGTCCAGCTGGCCCAGTTGAGGCAGCACTTCAAAATCGGCGGTGAATTCGATCTCACTTCCATCATCCAACGGGCGCACACGGATTGACGGCGCCAATGCAGGACGAAGATTCTCCTGCTGAACTGCTTGGTCCCAGGACGCCGTAATTGCATCAGCTATTACCTCGCCGCGTACCTGCGCACCAAATCTTTGTTCGATCACGTTTGCCGGAACTTTTCCCGGTCGGAAGCCCTTGATCTGGACCGTCCTGCCTAGCTCGCGCAATCGTGCTCGGACTTGCAACTCGATCTGCTGGCCCGAAACACGCGCTGTCAACCTGCGCTCAAGCTTGCCTAGATTTTCCAGCAGCACGTGCATGTAAGTTCCTCAATGAATGCTCTGACTATTTTCCAGCAGTCAGCCCTTGGCGGCCAACAAGGAGCGCAAAGGGTCAAGCAAAGATCCGTAAGCCGCAGTTCGCGCAGTGTCTTTGCGAAGCGGTTGACGGACCTGAGCCGCGCTGGCGGTACGAACGCTGCGCGAAGTCTCATGAAAGCGCAGACAGGCCGGGTCGAATGCGAGGCCGCAAAAGTCCAACAAAGCATGGGTTTGACCGATGGGGTCAGCAACAAACTCCTCATAACTTTGAATCCGGAATTTCTGCGCATGCTGCTGCGCCCAAAACTGCGCGAGCCGGGAATAGTCGTGCCAGTAGGCCGCGATGCTGGGGAAGTCGTAGGCAAAGCCGACCATGTCCCTGCCAAACAGTTGTTTGTAGCAGGACCAGCAGGTCTCGATAGGGTCGCGATGCAATGCAACGATACGGGCACCCGGCAGCATCGCCATGGCGGCGCCGGCAAGCAACCAGTTGCCGGGCAGTTTGTCGGTGGCAATCGGTTTGGCCGTGCGCCAACGTGCGCTCAGATGAAGATAGCGTGCGCCTAGACGTTGCCAATCATCAGGCTGCGCATCCGCCACCCATTCTGGAAATGGGCGTTTGCGTCGCGCAGACTCGTCGCCAATCACCCGGTACAAGTAAGGCAATTCACTGGCACCCTCGACCTGCGGGTGGGCGGCCAATACTTGTTCGATCAAGGTGGTTCCGGAGCGCGGCAAACCCACCACAAAGATCACCTCGTTGCCTTGAGATGCCGCTGCCGGAGTGATCTTCTCAGCGAAGCTACTTTGCACAGCATCGACTTGTGCTGAGAATTGCCTAGAGTCCCAGTTGCGCTGGCCGCGAGCCACCTGGTTGGCGCGGGCGAAGGTCTGGAACGCATCTTCCCGTCGCCCCGCGTCTTCAAAGGCTTTTCCCAGCGCAAACGACACCAGCGCCTGATCGTCCGCACAACGGCCGGGCCGAGCCTCTGCGCTTACCAGAGCTTCGAGCTCGGTCGGGTCGAGACGAGCAATCTTTTGGTCCAGCAGCGAAAACCACGCGGCAGCTGAGTCTGGATCACGTGCCAGCACGGCGCGAAACTGTGCGCTCGCTTCGGCCGTGTCACCCAAAGCATGCAAACAGCGGCCTCTTTGCAACGCCGCAGATACATCTGAGGGTGATTTTTGAAGCGCCTTGTTTGCGCATGCCAGCGCCTCCTCCTGATAGCCCTGCCGGTCAAACTCCTGCGACAGTTTCATCCATGCATTGACGTCCGCCGCGAAGCTGGCCGCTCGTCTAAGGCTGGTTAGTGCGGTGTCATGGTCGGCCAATTCGTTGCTGGCGATGGCCTGATTGAATAACATCTCGATGTCGTCGGGCAACTGCGCAAGCCCTTTCCTCAGGCATTCGGCAGCCTCGGCCATGCGCTGTTGACGCAACAGAACGGCCGCGGCCAGTCGCAAAGCTTCGGGATGATCTGGCGCGCTGATTCGCGCGGCAAAGACCGCAAGTTCGGCCGCGTTGATGTCTCCCGCGGCCAGTGCGTTGGCCGCGTCGCGCAGCTGTCCCCGGACGACGGGAGACAGGCCACGCAGGCGTGAATCAGGACGGGAATCGAGGGACGAGTGCTTGTTGCGATCTGCGTTTCGGTAGGTCATGCATGGAATCAATGCGGGTTGTGGTGGGGATTATCGCGGTTTGCCGCGCGTTACTGCGGGAGGGATGCGGGCCTCAAAAGCGCAGGTACGCTCGCGCGTGGCTTCTGCCTGTGTCAAACTTTGGCGTTAAGGCGGTGTGCAGACGGCAGCAGCGGTCGGCGCATGATTTGGGGAGGTTCGCCGTAAATGCCACGGACCGGCAAAAAACTCAGCCCTGTAACTCAAGAAAACGTGGGGAAAAACATGACACCAAGCACTCAGCCTGCCGGCCGTCGACCGTGCTCGCGCAATATCCTGTTGGCCGCCGCCGCGGCTGCCAGCCTGCTTTCCTCGGTCTCAATGGCCGCCATCGTCACCAGTCCGGTCTCCAATTTGGCGGTTCCGCAAACCGTTGCTGGCGTTTACGTCAACGTGGTGACTGGTGTAACCGGCGGCAGCGCCGGAGCGGTGGCAGGCTGGGATCTTAATCCGTACTTGTCGACTGGCAATCTGGGCCTCTATTGGCAACCTACTCCGGCCAATGCGCATGGCGGCGTTGCGGCAGTGGCCAACGGCCCCTTGGTCGTACTACAACCGGGTGCCACGATTGGTCCAGCTTCGATATTCAATGCAGCCATCCAGGCTACCGCTCCCAACTTTCGAGTCACGCAGACCGGATTCATGGGCATTCGCTTTCAGAACGAAGCAACGAATGCGGTGAATTTCGGCTACATGCAAATCAGCACCACAGCGGCGACGGGTTTTCCGGCCACCATCATCAGCATTGTGTATGAGAATACCGGCGCTGCGATCACCATTCCGACGCCGAACACGCCTCCTCAGTTTGCTTACAACCCCGCCTCAGGTAGTGCTGTCCCGTTCACCGGCGGCAACCTGGTTGGTTCCACCGGCAATGGTTCGGTTGCGGTTTCGATTGGCACTGCTGGCGTCGGAACTGGCGCGCCAGCGACCACCACCACGACCTGCACAGCGCCTACCGCGCCCTTCAGCGGCTTTGGTCAGACCGTCACGGCGGTTGGCACGGGTGCGATTACCGGCAGTCCCTTGTCTGGAACTTGCACCCTTGGTGCCGCTCAGGTCACGCAAACGCTGACATGCAATGAGAGCCGCGGCGGAGCGGCAAATGCGCGTACGTTCACGTTGACCTGCCCGGCTGGTACTCAACCGCCGATTACTTCGACGCCTGCCTCAGGTTCGCTGACCACATTGCCTTCGCAGCCTTTGGGCGGTGCAGCGACTTCTGCGACGATTGGCTTCCAGAATCCAGGGTCCTTGGCCGTTACCGTCACCTGCACGCAGCCTGCCGCGCCTTTTTCAGCATCACCGCTGAGCATCCCGGTTCCAGCCGGTGGCACCGCCTCCACCACCGTGTCCTATTCGTCTGGTTCGGTCGGCACCTTCAACGGGACGCTGAATTGCACCGTCGGTGCGCAACAGTTGACCTTCAACCTGCGGGGCACCACGTTGTTGCCGGCACCGGCATTCCTCCCGACCAACAACGTCTGGACCGTGGCGCTGATGGGCTTGCTGATGAGCTTGCTGGCTGGCATCGCCGTGGTTCGCCGTCAGGGCTGATTGATTGTCTTGTTTGCCTGATTGACATGTTATGCACAACGCCCGCCGAGGCCACTCGGCGGGCGTTGTCGTTTTCGGGGTTGCATTGACGCTTGCGGAGTGCCAACCCAGCGCGCGCAACCCATCGGCCGCAGGATCAACGGCAGCGCTCGAGTGTATGCAGAACTCGTCGGCCACAGGGTGGATCACGCGCTGGCAAGTTGCGCCGCTTCATTTACCGTCTTATGCTCGGACCCAATTCGGCGCAAGGGGCCATGGAATGCCATGGGCGCATTGAAGCCTGCCATGCAGGCTGTTAGAACGGCTTTGGAATTGTTTACCGCCAATCGGCGGAAATAAAACTTTCACGTTTTTGCTTGGATAGGGGACTTCATGAACAGTAAATTGTGTTGCGCTTTGCTGGCGCTGTTGAGCTTGGGTTCGTCTGCTGTGTTCGCAGATGGCGAACGACTTACCCGCGAACAGTTGCGAGCAACGGAGCTCAGTAACAAGGGCGTCGGCAACACGCCGCCGGTGCAAGCGCCTGCGGCTACCGTGATGTACTCCGCCACCACCGTCGGCGGGCCGACTTGGACTAGGCCGTTTGCGAACTGCACCGGCGCTTCGGGATTGGGACCGTTTCGCCTTCACCAGCAGTCCTTCAATGTGACGGTAACAGGCGCGTACACCCTGTCGAGCGTGCAGACGGGTTTTGACGGCTATATTTTCGTTTACCAGAACGCCTTCAATGCGGCCACGCCACTGGTCAATTGTGTGCTTGGCAACGACGACGGTGCAGGAATTGGGTCTTCAACGCTAACCACCAATTTGACCGCTGGCACAACCTACATTTACGTCACCACCGGGTTTGACGGCTCCGTGCCTGATGAGGGCCCGTTTACCAACACCATCACCGGGCCGGGCGACATCAACTTGGTCGGTGCCTTGCCGGCGGCCAATTTAGGCGTCGTCAAGACCGCGCCGAACGGCATTGTCGCTGGCGGTCAGTTTGTCTATCGCCTGGTCGCCAGCAATGCGGGTCCAGCGGCCTCCAGCGCAGTCACGGTGAGCGACACATTGCCAACCGGACTTACCTTTGTGAGCAGCGACTGCGGCGCAACCAATGCGGGCAATGCGGTGACCTGGACCCTGGCAACACTGGCGAATGGTGCTAGCTCAACCTGCAACTTGACTGTCAATCAGGCCAGTTCGACCTGCACGACGCTGACCAACACGGCGACCATCGCCTCAGTGGCGACGACCGACGGCAACTCCGCCAATAACAGCTCAACCATCAGCAATGGTGGCCAACTCGTGGCTGACCCAAGCTTTGAAAACAATCCCTCTGGCTGGGTGGGAACCTCGACGAATTTCGGTTCACCGCTTTGCACGGTGGCCGATTGCGGTAATGGTGGCGGGTCGGCGGGGCCGCGCACGGGTCTAACCTGGGTGTGGTTCGGTGGTGCCGGTGCAGAGCTAGAAGTCGGCTCGGTTCAACAGACCGTGACCGTGCCGGTAGGTGCCAACACGCTCACGTTTGGGTATCGGTTGGGGACCTGCGCGGTAGGGGCGGGTGCTGGCGATTTTGTGCGAGCGTTGGTCGGTGGTACCGAAGTGTGGCGCCGCAATGCCTCAGCGACTGAGTGTGGTGCGGCCACCTACAGCACCGCGACGGTTGATATCAGCGCCTTTGCCACCGGAGCCTCGCGCGTGGTTCGGTTTGAGTCGACCACGGGTTCGGTGGCCCTTACCAGCAATTTCAGCATTGACGACATCAGCATCGCGCAGCCGCCCATCTGCATCGCTGCGGCGACATTCAATCTCAACGTCACCGCGCTGAACTTCGGCAATGTCATCACGGGTACCAGCAGTGGGCCGCGATTTATCACCATCTCTAATA
>JBBQQV010000047.1:0-11781 GCA_038215505.1 Lysobacterales bacterium | reverse complement strand
CGCCAAAGCGCATGGCTTTGTGCCGGGAGGTGGTTCGCTGCACAACAGCTTCAGTGGGCATGGGCCGGATGCGGTGACTTTCGACAAAGCCTCGAACGCGGACGTGAGCAAGCCGGATGTCATCAGCAATACCATGGCCTTCATGTTTGAGACGCGCGCGGTGTTGCGGCCCACCCAACAAGCCATGCAATCGCCGCAGCGTCAGCGCGACTACGCCCAGTGCTGGGCCGGATTGGCCAAACATTTCACTCCTCCTTCTTCGGATGCCCCTGCATGAAACTCGCATCGCTCAAGGCCGGCGGCCGTGATGGCACCCTGATTGTGGTCTCGCGCGATCTCACTCGCGCCGTGGCAGCCACCGACGTGGCGCCCACGCTGCAGCGCGCGCTGGAAGACTGGAGCAACCTCGCCCCGCGTCTGAACGGCATCTACGAGGTGCTGAACGCCAGCCCGGCCGAGACGATCAACGGCGAGCCTGTATTCGCATTGGATACGGCGCTGCTCGCCGCGCCCTTGCCGCGCGCCTATGAATTTGTCGATGGCTCGGCTTACCTGCCGCATGTGGCGCGCGTACGCCGTGCACGCGGCGCCGAGGTGCCTGAAAGTTTTTACACCGACCCGCTGATGTACCAAGCGGTCAGCGCCGGGTTTTACGGCCCCAACGATCCCATCCTGGTTGCCGATGAGGCCTTCGGCATCGACCTCGAAGCCGAGGTGCTGGTGGTCACCGACGATGTACCCATGGGCGTGTCAGCAAGCGCTGCCGCCGAGCACATCCTGTTGGTTGGGCTGGTCAATGACGTGTCTTTGCGCGGACTCATTCCCAACGAACTGGCGAAGGGCTTTGGATTCCTGCAATCCAAGCCGCGCTCGGCGCTGTCACCAGTGTTCGTTACGCCCGACGAGCTAGCTGATGCGTGGCGTGACTGCAAGGCGCATCTGCCGTTGCTCACCCACATCAACGGCATTTGGTTTGGTGCGCCCGAAGCGGGCGTCGACATGCAGTTCAACTTTGCCCAGTTGATTGCGCACGCAGCGCGCACACGCCCGCTGTCGGCGGGCACCTTGGTGGGTTCGGGCACGGTGGCCAATGAAGACACCTCGCTCGGCGCTTCCTGTTTTGCTGAAAAGCGCACGGTGGAAACGCTGACCTTCGGCGCAGCAAAGACGCCGTTCATGGCGTTTGGCGACCGCGTTCGGATCGAAATGCTGGATCGCGAAGGTCACTCGATTTTTGGTGCTATCGAACAAATTGTGTCGCCCGTCAGGGTCTGATCGCAGTTCGCTTCCCAGCGGCGTCGCGGCGCGTTAGTCTGACGATTGGCATCGGCGGGAGGCGTCGCGTGACCGGCAACCTGAAGCTCTATAGTTATTGGCGCTCAAGCGCCGCTTACCGCGTTCGCATCGCGCTTAATTTGAAGCGCCTGCCTTACGAAGTGGTGCCCGTGTCGCTGTTGGATAACGGCGGAATGCAGCATTCGCCCGAGTTTGCCCAGCTCAACCCACAAGAGCTGGTGCCTGTGTTGCGCGATGGCCATCGGACCATTCGGCAGTCGATGGCGATCATCGAATACATCGACGAGACCTGGGAAACACCCCCGTTGATGCCGCCGACGCCGCGCGAACGGGCGCGCGTGCGCGCACTCGCGCAGTCGGTTGCATGCGACGTGCATCCATTGGCCAATTTGCGCGTGCTGCAATATCTGGAGCGCGAGATGAATGTGCCCGCGCCTGAGCGCGAAGTATGGGTTCGCCACTGGGTGCGCTTGGGTTTGCAGGCGTTTGAGAAAATGCTCGCGGAGACACCATCCACCGGTACTTTTTGCGAAGGCGACACGCCGGGCCTTGCGGATTGCATGCTGGTGCCGCAGGTCTACACCGCGCAACGATTCGGGGTCGAGTTGGCACCGTATCCGACCATTCGAAGAATCACCGCCGAGTGTCTGGCGCTGGATGCCTTCGATGCAGCGCGACCCGAGAAGCAGCCTGACGCGCCAGCACATTGATGACGGTGGGGCGAAGCTGGTGCGTGTTGGGGATTGCTGAAGAGACCCGCAGCACGCGCTCGATGAATGAAGTGAGAGTGGCGCAAGCCGCGACGCAGATAAACGACATACCCCGCCCAAGTCACTGAGCGCGGTGCTAGCCGCAACTGCACTTGATCTGGGACGGACGCGCTCCTGCGCGGCTGCTTCTGATGTTGGTTGAAAAGCAGCGCCGCAGGAGCGGCGCCCTCCTCAAACTTACGCCGGCCATCAGCGGCGGTTCAATGCGCTGCGCAAACCCGCCTTATTCGAACCCGTTGGCAAAGATCAACGGTGGTGCGCCCAGGTTGCAGGTGGTCGGGTTGACCGACTGAAACAAGGCCAGAGTCGCCCATTCCGGATGATCGATGAAGGGATTGCGGTTGCCTTGGAAGTTGAACACCACTTCGTTGCGGTCCAGCTCACGCGGGTCGGTGGCGGGGTCTTGCAGATGCCATTGCAACAAGGTGGCCAGCAGGCCCATGTAGGCGCGCTGGGCGCTACTTGGAGTGATGACGATCAGGCTGCGGTCGTCCGTCAGTTCAAGATCGGGAAGATTGTCGCCGCCTTCATAGCGGATCGCCATGTAGAAGATAGCCCGCGCCATATTGCCGCGCAGGCGGCTCCACACTTCGTAGCTGCCGAGGTTGCCGTCGTTGCTGGTGTACCAGTTGGAGAGCCCCGGATAGCTGCCATTGCCGCCGCCTTGCCCGTTGTAAGCGATGGTGCGGTCCTCAATGCAGCCACTGGCCTGCGTGCAGGTGGCGAAGGGCTTGTTGCCACGATGCGCGTTGAACAGCTCATCAGACAGATGCAGCATGTGCAGGTCGTTATGTGCCGCCAGCGCTGTGTTGTTGAAGCCCAGTGAACGCGGCCACACGTGTTCGCGGTTGTAGTGCACGCCGGACGTTGGCCCGCAGGTGGCTCCGGCCCCGCTGCCGCCCACCCGATCACCACCAGCGCCCTTGGCGTAGCTGCAATTGCGATAGATGTCGAGGATGCGGTTGGAATTGAGCGGGTCCTCATCCGCGATCTCCAGTTGGTCCCAGCCGTAGGGATATTCGGTGTGGGCACGGATGGTCTGGTGCAGGGTGCAGCGCAGTTGCGCGGGGCTGCTGGTGTTGACTTGGTCGTAGTAAGTGCCGACGCCGCCGGTGCGCACCGTGAACGTCACCACGCGACCCATGACCAGCGGCGCGCCCTCCAAATCGCTGATGCGGTCAGCACGCACCGTGAAGGTACAGCTCTCGCCGCCGATCAAGGCGGTGGCGGTATCGATGCTGAAGCTCGTGCCGCTGGCTGGAAAGCTCACATTGATGTTGCCGCTCTGCGCGCAAGCGAGCGCGAAGGCGCCGGTCTGCGTGGTGACCGCTTCGCTGAACAGCGCGACCAGATTGCCAGCCGCCGGGAAGTTGTTGTCGCCCTGCATGGGCGTGGTCGCCAGCAGCACCGGCGGATCGTTAACCGTTGGCGCGCCGACGGTGAAGGCGATTGTGCTGTTGCCGGCTAGCGCCTGCGCCATGCCGCCGCGGTCGGTGATCTGAGCGGCATTGAGGGTGAGCGTGCAGGTCTCGGACTGAGTAAAGTCAAGCGACGGGTCGAGACCGTACGCACTGGGTCCGCCGCTGATCGTAAAGTCCGCCACTCCGCGCGTGCCGCTAGTGCTGCACGCCACCTGCACCCAGCTGGCACCAAGATCGACCGCCTCGGAGAACGTCAGCTGCAGGTTGGCATTGGCCGGAAATGCCGGCGCATTGTTAACCGGTAGGCTGCTGGCCAAGCTCGGCTGTGCATCGGTGCCACCAGTAAAGGTCTGACTGGTATTGCAGCCATCGAAGCTGGCGGCGGCAGGTTGCTGCCACGAGAAGTTGGCATAGGCGTTGCCGGTGCCACTGAGCTGCAAACTGAAACCATCGGGCGTCGCGAAGCCTTCCTCGACGCCGATCGACGTGCTCAGCATGCCGTTGGCCGGGCCGCCGATTGCCGTGAAGGTGCCTTCGTAGCTCAGGAACTGAACCACTACGTCACCTGGTCCGACCAGGGCGAGGCCATCCGGCGCGCCATTCTGCAAGCCGTTCAGTGGATAGATGAGCGTTGCCACACTGACTGTGGCGCCACAGCTGACGCTGCTGCCGGCCGGCAGCAGATCGTCGCCATAGCTCGCGCCGCCACTCCCGTTGTAGCGCACGATCCGATAGGCGCTAAGCGTCTCGCCGGCGGTTGCCACCACCTCGACCGACTCGTTGTTATCGGCGTCGACGTCGTCGTAGTGAATCTCGTTGATAAACACGTCTGCATTGGCCACCAGTGGCGACAGGCACAGTGCCAGGCCGGTAAGTCGGCGCAAGTATCTAAATGTCATGGCACGGCTCATCACGCATAGGCGGGGCGGCAGTCTACTGGTGCAAGTCGTCGCTGTCCGTGACCAAACCTGCGATGTAGTCGTTGTCACGATGAAACCGCTACCAGCAAAATGTCGGCGCTTGAAAATCAGTGCCCCTTGAAACTGCGACGCACTGCCCCATCTTTCCGACCGTACCGGGGCTTCACACTTCCCCGGACTGCGCGTAAAATTTGGCACTCACCGATGGTGAGTGCTAACAACCCGTCGAAAGTCATTCCGAATCAACTGTTTACGAGGAAAGCCATGAATCTGCAGCCATTGAACGACCGTGTGGTCATCAAGCGTATGGAAGAAGAGCGTCTGTCGGCCGGCGGCATCGTCATCCCGGACAACGCCACCGAGAAGCCCATCAAGGGTGAAGTCATCGCCGTCGGCGAAGGCAAGCCGCTGGACAACGGTTCGGTGCGCGCCCTGAAAGTCAAAAGCGGCGACAAAGTGCTGTTCGGCAAGTATTCCGGCACCGAAGTGAAAGTCGACGGCACCGAGTATCTGGTGGTCCGCGAAGACGACATTTTCGCGATCATTAATTGAGGGCCGGGATTCGGTATTCGTGATTCGGGATTCGTAGAAGCAAACGACGCGCTAACGCTGCGCCAACTGCCGACGAATCCCACACGTACCCGAGTCCTCTCCCCGGCCTTCGCGCACAGCGCTCAGGCGTTCAGCGACACGCAAACCTGCGGTTTGCAAGCGTGCCGCTTCACCCCAAATCACAAATATGGAGTTTCACCATGGCAGCTAAAGAAGTTCGTTTCTCCGAAGACGCGCGCGCTCGTATGGTGCGTGGCGTCAACATCCTGGCCAACGCGGTCAAGGTCACCCTTGGCCCGAAGGGCCGTAACGTCGTGCTCGAGAAGAGCTTCGGCGCGCCGACGATCACCAAGGACGGCGTCTCCGTCGCCAAGGAAATCGAGCTGGCCGACAAGTTCGAGAACATGGGCGCGCAGATGGTCAAGGAAGTTGCTTCCAAGACCTCCGACAACGCCGGCGACGGCACCACCACCGCCACCGTGTTGGCGCAAGCGCTGATCCGTGAAGGTATGAAGGCGGTCGCCGCCGGCATGAACCCGATGGATCTGAAGCGCGGCATCGACAAGGCGGTCATCGCCGCCGTCGCCGAGCTGAAGAACCTGTCCAAGCCGACTGCTGACGACAAGGCCATCGCCCAGGTCGGCACCATCTCGGCCAACTCGGACGAGTCGATCGGCACCATCATCGCCAACGCGATGAAGAAGGTCGGCAAAGAAGGCGTGATCACGGTTGAAGAAGGCTCGGGTCTGGACAATGAGCTCGACGTCGTCGAGGGCATGCAGTTCGACCGCGGTTACCTGTCGCCGTACTTCATCAACAATCAGCAGTCGATGCAGGCTGATCTGGAAGACCCGTTCATCCTCCTGCACGACAAGAAGATCAGCAACGTGCGCGAGCTGTTGCCGGTGCTGGAAGCCGTCGCCAAGGCGGGCAAGCCGCTGTTGATCGTGGCTGAAGAAGTCGAAGGCGAAGCGCTGGCGACCCTGGTCGTCAACACCATCCGCGGCATCGTCAAAGTCTGCGCCGTCAAAGCGCCGGGCTTCGGTGACCGTCGCAAGGCGATGTTGGAAGACATGGCCATCCTGACCGGTGGCACCGTGATTTCCGAGGAAGTTGGCCTGTCGCTGGAGAAGGCCACGATCAAGGATCTGGGCCGCGCCAAGAAGATCCAGGTCTCGAAAGAGAACAGCACCCTGATCGACGGCGCCGGTGACTCGGAAGCCATCCAGGCGCGCATCAAGCAGATCAAAGCGCAGATCGAAGACACCTCGTCGGATTACGACAAAGAGAAGCTGCAAGAGCGCGTGGCCAAGCTGGCCGGCGGCGTTGCGGTGATCAAGGTCGGCGCCTCGACCGAAGTCGAAATGAAAGAGAAGAAGGCCCGCGTTGAAGACGCCCTGCACGCGACCCGTGCGGCGGTGGAAGAAGGCGTGGTCCCGGGTGGCGGCGTTGCCCTGATCCGTGCGGTGTCGGCGATCAAAGGCCTGAAAGGTGCCAATGAAGACCAGAACCACGGCATCGCGATCGCCATGCGGGCCATGGAAGCCCCGCTGCGCGAGATCGTCAACAACTGCGGCGAAGAGTCCTCGGTCGTGTTGAACCGCGTCGCCGCCGGCACGGGTGACTTCGGCTACAACGCGCAGACCGGCGAGTTCGGCGACATGATCGCCATGGGCATCCTCGACCCGACCAAGGTCACCCGCATGGCACTGCAGAACGCAGCCTCCATCGCTGGCCTGATGATCACCACCGAAGCCATGGTGGCCGAAGCCCCCAAGAAAGACGCAGCCGGCGGTGACCACGGTCACGGCGGCGGCGGTGGCATGGGCGGCATGGGCGGTATGGATTTTTAATATCGCTCAACGCGACTGCTGGAACAAGATCGAACTATCGATCAACCAAAAACGGGGCCCGGCAACGGTCCCCGTGGCTCCGAAAGGATTCGGAGCCGCTACAACGAAAGCCCCGCAGAAATGCGGGGCTTTTTTGTGCGGGCTACAACTGCCGCGTAGAGCCGCCCCACCTCTTGCAGTTTCAGGCTTTGAGACGCATCTGCCGTATTCGAGCACTCACACCTAAACTCAGGCAATGACCGTGCAAGGCTCGATCCAGTTTGTGCTTTCCGACAGGATCGGCGACGAAGACGTGTCGCCGGCTGCGGTTTCGCTTGGGCTTCTCAGGCAGTCCTCTGATGAGGTTGCAACATTCCTGGCTGGCTCACGCCGCGAGGTCGATGCACTCCAATTGCCGGTCAGCATCATCGATGGTTCCTTGATCCTTCAGGCCTCGGAGCTGTCGTCGTCTCTCGGTGTGTGGGCAGATACAGAACGTCTGACAGCGCAGGAAAGTCTGCATCTTGTCGATTCGAGTTCTCGTCTTACCGGCCCAGCTTTGACCCTGCAGCCTTCGAGGCTTTTGTCCAGCAGGGAACCAGGGCATGGACTGATGTAAAAGAGCCTGCCGCTTGGGTTCGCGAGCAACGCGGAAACTGATCCATGGCGCAGGGGTGCTTGCTCGATACGTCGTTTCTCATCACCCTTGCGAGCCTAGAGCGAACGCAACATCGCGTTGCCAGAGAGTACTTTCGCTACGCGCTTGATTCTGGCATTCCGCTCTACCTGCCAACCCTTGTGGCGATGGAGTTTTCGCGAAAACAATCCATCGAGCAACTGGGTCTGCATCAGGTGGTTGTGCTTCCGCTCAATCTGCCAGAGGCCGTGCTCGCCGCCAAACTTGCTGAAGCGTCCCCACGAAATGAAGGCGATGATCCCCTCTGTGGGACAAGGTCGTCGAGATCGACGATCTTGATGCCATCGAGGACGGACGCGAGGGCGTGGTCCACAACAAAAAACGCCCCCTGATCAAAGAGCAGGGGGCGTCAGAAGAGTTGCTGGCGGGAGGTATAGGATCTGCGGGCCGAAGCCGGCGGATCACACGGCATGAAGCCGAATTTCTTCCCCGCGCCGAACGCAATCCTATTGCACAGAGCGTGGTCTGTCACTGCACGGGTGTTGCTCGACGCAACGGACCAGCGGAGCCTGTGTGCCGAAGCGAGTATGACGGGGACATTTCTAGCCAATGCGGTCAAGGTTGCGCTGGGGCCGAAGCGCCGCAGCGTAGTTCGGGTCACGCGGTCCGAGGGTCGGCTTGGTCGATGGCTGCTGGCGGCGGTGCGGAAGGCGGCACAGCCGCCGCGCTGTTAACGGGTTTGGCTGCGTCTGCTGCGGACGATACGGAGGCAACCATCGCTGGAGCAGCGGGCTTCGCCATCGCGGGCAGGTTGACGGGCGCGCTGCTATCGACTGGCGCAGGCGTGGCGCGACTCTCGCTTGCTGAGTCCGACAGAATGCTAGTCCGAATCATCCATCGACCAGCGCCGGGCAAACCAATGCGGTCAGCAAAGCGTGTCGGCTCATGTTGCACCTGCATCCAGCCGACTACGCATGTCCTCGAGTTCCTCGAATCGGCGCCGGCTCTTCTCCCAGCCCTGACGACTGACCTCCGCCAGCAGCGACTCGGACACGGCCATCAGGGCAGTGCTCGAGTCCCATACCGAAGGCACCGCTACGCGCGCGGAAAGCACGTGCGTGGCCATGCGCATGATCGGCGATAGCCATTGATCGGTGAGCAGGATGATCCGCACCTGACGCGCCGCCGCAGCCTGGGCGAGCCGCTGCAAGCTTGGCTGATAGCGGCGGATGTCGAATATCAGCAGGACGTCGCGTTTGCCCATATCGAGAAGCTGGTCGCGCCAGTTGGACTCCTGTTCCTGCAGATGGCTCACACCCGGGCGCAGGATGCGCAGTTGTACCGACAGGTAAAGGGCCAGTGCATCGGTGAAGCGACCGCCGATCAGGTGGATGCGCAGGCGCTGGTCCGACAGCAGTTGCACCACGCCGTCGAATTCGCCCTTGGGCAGGTTGGCGAACGTCTCCTGCAGGTTGCGCAACACCGCCTCGGCAAAGTCGGACTGCACCGGCTTGCGGCGTCCAGCCTTCCCACCGGCCGGTTGCTTGGCCAGCGGCGAACTCAACTGCGCCGACAGTTCTCCGCGCAGCTCGCGCTGGAAGCCCAGATAGGAAGCAAAACCCAGGCGCCCGACCAAGCGCAGCACGGTTGGGGGGCTGACCCCTACGGCGCGGGCTAGGTCGGTTGCGCTCTGCAGGCCGGAGACGGGGTATTCGGCGAGCAGTTGATGCGCCACGCGGCGCTCGGTGGCGGAAAAATCCTCAAGTCTGTCGCGCAGCCTTTCGACGATGGTCTGGGCCATGGCTAATCCGGTCACACCCTGCTTGACAAGCTGGATGGAAAGTTAGAGATTTAACACGATAACCACCATCTAACACGCCTGTAATAATTATTACAACCTCCGCCGCCGCCATCGTCGATGCCCTGTGCGACCCGCCGTTCGCGGTGTACAACCGAGCGGGCCGCGGCAGCGTGCTGTTGATTTGCGAACACGCCAGCAATTTCATCCCCTCCGGGTATGACGGACTCGGGCTAGATGCGAGTGATCTGCTTCGCCACATTGCCTGGGATATCGGCGCACTCGGCCTGGCCCAGAATCTGGCTCGGCTGCTCGACGCCCCGCTGGTGCACGCGACTTACTCGCGCTTGTTGCTTGACCTCAACCGGCCCGTCGATGCTGCAGATTCGATCGTGCGCAGCAGTGAGGACATCGCCATACCCGGCAACGCTGCCGTCTCAGCGAGCGAGTGCGGGTATCGGAGGCAGCGGATCTACGAGCCGTTCCATGCCGAACTCGATGCTCTGATCGACGAGCGCCTGCGCTGTGGTGTGGCCGCCGCCGTGATCTCCATCCACTCTTTCACGCCGCGCTACCACGGCATCGAGCGTCCCTGGCATGCCGGCGTGATCTCGCATGCCGACCGCGAGCTCGCTGAGGTGCTGCTGCAGGCGTTGTCCAGCGAGGCTGCGCTGTGCATCGGCGATAACTTGCCCTATGGTCCTCAGGATGGCGTGTTCCACAGTCTGGAACGCCATGGCCAAGCCCGCGGACTGCGTGGCGCGATGATCGAGGTGCGCAACGACTTGCTTGCCGACGAGGCCGGTCAGGCGAGTTGGGCGCGACGACTGGCCGCGGCGATTGCGCCCACGCTGGCGCAAGCAGAGCCGCCCGGATGAACCGAGGCACGCCGCCGGTACCGCCCACCGTAAGCACTCTCTCCCGAACAGGACGCCGTAGATGACCGAGCCAAATCTCAGCCTCGAGCAACTCAGGAACGCCGTCGCCGGCGGCGAGATCGACACCGTGCTCGCCTGCATGGTCGACATGCAGGGTCGGCTGATCGGCAAGCGTTTCCAGGCCGAGTTTTTCCTCGACAGCGGCCATCAGGAAACGCACTGCTGCAACTATCTGCTGGCCAATGACATCGACATGGAGCCGGTGCCGGGTTATGCCGCTGCCAGCTGGTCCAAGGGTTACGGTGATTTCGTACTGGTGCCGGATCTGAAGAGCATGCGTCGTGTGCCTTGGCTCGAAGGCACCGCGCTGGTCCTGTGCGACGTGCAGGATCACCACCACCACGACCTGCCGCACAGTCCACGCGGCATTCTCAAGAGGCAGGTCGCGCGGCTCAGCGAGCGCGGCTACACCGGCATGTTCGCCTCCGAGCTGGAGTTCTACCTGTTCAATGAAAGCTACGAGGCGATCCACGAGAAGAATTATCAAAAGCCAAAAACCGCCGGCTATTACATCGAGGACTACAACATCCTGCAGACCACGCGCGAGGAGCCGGTGATGCGCGCGATCCGCAAGCATCTGCAGGCAGCCGGTGTGCCGGTGGAAAACTCCAAGGGCGAATGGGGTCCGGGCCAGGAAGAGATCAACGTGCGCTATTGCGAGGCGCTGGAGATGGCCGACCGTCACGTCATCATCAAGCATGCCTGCAAGGAGATCGCATTGCTGCAGGGCAAGGCGATCACCTTCATGGCCAAGTGGCGCAACGACCTGGCCGGCTCGAGTAGCCATATCCACAATTCCCTGTGGAGCACCGATGGCAGCAAGGCGCTGTTTTACGACCCGAAAGCGGAGTTCACCATGTCGGCGTTGATGCGCCACTGGGTCGCCGGGCAATTGAAGTACGCACCCGACATCACCTGCTTGCTGGCGCCGTACATCAATTCCTACAAGCGCTTCATGGTCGGCACCTTCGCACCGACCCGGGCAATCTGGAGTCGCGACAACCGCACCGCCGGTTTCAGGCTGTGCGCCGAAGGCGGCAACGGCATCCGCATCGAATGCCGGATCGGCGGTGCCGACCTGAATCCCTATCTCGCGTTCGCGGCATTGATCGCCGCCGGTCTGGCCGGCATCGACGAAAAGCTGGAACTGGCCAAGCCCTTCGAAGGCGATGCGTATCATGGCGACGAACTGCCGGAAGTGGCGAAGACCCTGCGCGATGCCACGGCTGCGATGAGGGCCTCGAAGATGTTGCGCCAGGCCTTCGGCGACGAAGTGATCGAGCACTACGCACATACCGCCGACTGGGAACAGATGGAATACGATCGTCGGGTCACCGATTGGGAACTCCGGCGCGGCTTTGAACGGTGCTGAGAACGACATGAGCCGACCGATCAAGCTGGTTTCCCCCGTTGACGGACTGGTCTACGCAGAGCGGCAGGCTGCCGAGCCAGCGGACATCGAGCGAGCGCTGGCTGCCGCGAACCAAGCGCAGTTGGAATGGAAACGCCGGCCGCTGGCCGAGCGAGCTGCTTTTTGTACGGCGGCGGTAGATGCGATGGTCGCCATGCGCGACGAAATCGTGCCCGAGCTGGCCTGGCAGATGGGCCGCCCGGTGC
>JBBQQV010000046.1:0-11896 GCA_038215505.1 Lysobacterales bacterium | reverse complement strand
GATCTGCTCGGGCCGAAAACCAGCCTCAAGCAGCGTGATGACCGCCGAATATGCCTCCTCGCCCGCCGCGCACGGCAAACTCAGAATCCGCAGCGGGCGGTGCCCGCGCTGCAGGTGCTCGCGCGCAAATCGAACCAGATCGTCGAATTGCTCAGCGGTGCGGAAAAACCATGACTCCGGCACCACGAAGCACTCGCTGCATTGCGCAAACGCGACACTGTCCACCAATACTCGGTGGTACAACTCGGCATCACTGCGCACGCCCAAGCTGCGCCGCGCATCCGCACAGGCATCATCCAGCACACGCTCTCCCAGACTGGAGGCGTCCAGACCGAGTCGGGTCCGCATCAGTTCGAGGATGGCCGCCCGACTCATCCATTGGCCTCCTCAACAAACAGGGACGCCAACTCGTCGGGCAACAGTTGTAAGGGATCGACCAATTGCGGCAACTCGGGCTGGTCCGCCAGGTGATCGCCCAGCCACGGCACATTCGGCAGCCGCAGACCGGGCATCGTGCGTTTGCCGTCGATCAAATCGACAACGTTCTCAGCCAACAGACCAATCAGACGAGGCCGCTCGCGGTGCGGCAGCGTGAGTACGATCAGCCGACTCGAACGCAAGGGTGCGCAGTTGCGTCCAAGCAAGAGTTGGCACAGGTCCACCACCGGTGTCAGGCTGCCCCGAAACGGCAGCAGGCCAACCACCCCGTGCGGGGCCAAAGCCAATGGACGCAGCTCACGCCGATGCAACACCTCCACCACGCAGGTGGCGGCCAGCGCCAAGCGCAGTTCGCCGACATCGAAGGCGAGCGCAAGCATGATCGGGAGTTAGCGGTCGCTGCCGACGTTGAACAGCGAGATCTCTTGCTTAAGCACAGCCACTGCGTCACGCAGGCTTTCCGTAGCACTATTGAATTCGCGCAGCGAGACCGATGTTTGGCGCGCGCCATCGATCATCTGTCCCATCGCCTCGCCGATTTGCCGCGCGCCCTGTGATTGGCTGCGCATGCCATGGTTGACCGCGTCAAAGCGCTCTGAAAGCGTCTTTACACCACTGATGATCTGGCCAAACTGACCGCCAACGCGCACCACATTGCCGACGCCACTGCGCACTTCTTCGGCAAAGCGGTCGATTTCCATCACGCCCGCTGACACCGCGCTCTGCATTTGTTTGACCATTTGCTCGATGTCCAAGGTGGCGACGGCGGTCTGATCCGCCAAGCGCCGGATTTCGCGCGCCAGCACCAGAAAGCCCAAGCCCTGCTCGCCGGCCTTTTCAGCCTCGATGGCCGCATTGATCGACAACAGGTTGGTTTGATCGGCGACCTTGGAGATGGTGGTGACCACGCCGGTGATCTCGGCGGCCTCCTCGCGAATGGCCGCCAAGCGAGCGGCCATCGTATTGGCCGCTTGGGCGAGACGCTCCATTGTGCTGTCCAGGTTGCGCAGCCCGTTTTGCCCGTCTTCGGCCAGATCCGCGGTCTGCCCAGCGACGATGTTGACGCCTTCCATGGTCGACAACAGCTCGGCGCTGGTTGCACTGATCTGCTTGACAGCGGCAGCGATCTCGTTAGTCGAGGCACCAAAACTCTGCACGGTGGCTTCTTGCTGACGGCTGGTGGCGGCGAACTGGGTGGCAGTGCTCATCAACTCGATGGATGCCTGCTTGGCGCGTGTGACCAAAGCCCGCAGGCTCTGGGTCATGGCACCGATGGCCTTTAGCAGCCGGCCTGCCTCGTCGCGCTCATCGCTGACGGGCACTTCGGTGGCCAAGTCGCCGGAAGCCACACGATGGGCAATGTCAGCCGCCAAATGAATGCGCCGGGACAGCTCGCGCGCGCTGCGTTGGGCGTACAAGGCCATGAAGCCCACGACCATCAGGATCGCCGTCGCCAACACCAGAAAAGTCAGGCTGCGACTTCCAACAACGTCTTCAGCACTACGCTCGAACTCGGCGTTGCGCTTTTCGGCAAGCTCGACGACTTGCACAATCGCGAGCCGATGGGCTTCATAGTGACGACGCATTTGCGCCAGGATTGAGCGCGCCCGATCGCGCTCGCCCGCGCGGATTGCCGGTACGTACTGTTCGTCGCGCAAGCGGAAAAACTCCATCGCCGAGCGGTACGAGGTGACTGTCATCAGGTCACCCATCGCATCATTTTCGAGCTCTCGCTTCCAGAACTCCTGGCGGGCTTCGTAATCCACGCGCAAACGGGCACCTACCTCGACCGACTGGCTGATCTGCGTCGGATCCGTTTCATCGATCAACTGCAGCGTCAGCAGGTAGGATTCGATGATGTATTGAGGCGGCGGCAGGATGTCAGCGATCAGATCCTTGCCGAGGATAATTTCTTCATAGATCGGACCCTTGACCCGCACCTGCTCCAAGGTCTGCCAAGTGGTCAGACCGAAGATCAGAAACAAGCCGGCGAACGCAGCGACCAGCAGCGACAGCCTGCTCGCCAGTTGAGATTGATGCATGGCACGCTCACCCCGAGATGGACGCCTGATTTAACCACAGGCGGAAAGCGCCGCAGGTGGACAATTGGTGAGACTTTGCAAGCGACTAGAGCGCCTCTCAGCCGAGGCGTCGACAACCGACGCGTCGCTGCGCAAATTCGGCCGAAGATGATGGCTTGTGCCGCCTCGAGCCTCAGCTCGCGCGCTGCCTCAGCTCCTCCTGACTCGGCAAGCTCATGCAAATTGCGAGTTTCATCATCAAAGCGCCGTGCATTCTGCGATGCAGGGCAGCGCGCGGCTGCAGTCAAGGCCCTGCATTCCGAACAGGAATCTGAACATCGATGCGGCCGCTCGCGCCGTCAAGCCCAGTATCACCCGTCATACACACGCAAAATCGTTCAGGTTCCGGTTGAATGCACCCGGTTGGCACGCGCCATGCTCATGCCTTTGGGTAGCGGCGGCGGGCCGCGCTCAGCCAAGAGCCAAACCCATGTTGGACTCAACCACTCACGATACAGCCACTCGTTTTGAGTCGCCACGAATCCACGACACGAATCCATATGGTGGAAGCGTATACGCACTCGCGCGTCGGCCTGCGGCCGACGGTAGCCTCATCAAAGCCGATGGTGCGGGACAGGCGCGGCCAAACCGCTCCGACAGCGTTCGGCCTCCGACGCCGATGGGCGCAACTCAGACGAACCTGCTCTTGGCAGCGCTACATGAGACAGACCGGGCGCGAATACGCCCTCACCTCAGGCTGGTGTGCTTGCCCGCAGGGCATGTGATCTGCGGGGCCAACTGCAAACAGGAGATGAGTTACTTCCCCGTCTCCGCCGTCATCTCCATGCACTGCCTCACTGCAGCGGGGGCCTCCACCGAGCTCGCCGTGATCGGCAACGAAGGGGCCACCGGATTGTGCGCATTGGTCAGCGAAGTGAACACGCCGCACCAATGGGTGGTGCAGGCCGCCGGCCAGGCTTTCGCAGTCCGCACAAGCGCACTAAAGGCCGAATTCTACTGCGGAGGTGGCCTGCAGAATTTGCTGCTGCGCTACATGCAAGTGCTGCTGACGCAGGTGGCACAAATCGCCGTATGCAATCGGCATCACAGCGTCGAACAGCAGATGTGTCGACGATTGTTGTCGAGTCTGGATCGCTCGCTCACACCGCAACTGCCGTTCACGCATGAAAGCTTGGCCAACATGTTGGGCGTGCGCCGCGAGGGCATCAGCATCGCCGCCAGCAAGCTGCAGCGTGCCGGTGTCATCAACTACCGCCGCGGCCAAATCACCGTTATGGACCGCCGAAAGCTCGAGCAACTGACTTGCGAGTGCTACGCCGTGATCAAGCCGACAGCTCGGAGCCTAGTGGCGATGCGGATGGTCGGTTGAAGGCTCAGCCTAACGACAGCGCCCTCCGTCTTTTTCTCTCTGCTTGACCCCTTCGGGCGCCACCGCCATCCTCGCCGCCTGCCCGCACCCGCCGTTAAATCATGAGCACGCGCTACAACGCCGCTGATATCGAGGTTCTTTCAGGGCTGGACCCGGTCAAACGCCGACCCGGCATGTACACCGACACCACTCGCCCCAATCACTTGGCGCAAGAAGTGATCGATAACGGCGTCGACGAAGCCTTGGCCGGCCACGCCAAGACCATCGAAGTCAGCTTGTTTGCCGATGGCAGCTGCGAAGTCATCGACGACGGCCGCGGTATGCCGGTCGATATTCATCCGGAGGAGAAGATTCCCGGCGTCGAGTTGATTCTCACGCGCTTGCACGCGGGTGGCAAGTTCAACAATCGCAACTACACGTTTTCCGGTGGCCTACACGGCGTTGGCGTGTCCGTCGTGAATGCGCTCTCGAAGAAGGTGGAGGTGTTCATTCGCCGCGAAGGCTTTGAGTACCGGCAGATATTTGCCGATGGCTTTCCGCAGACAACACTTGAGCAAGTCGGCACGGTGGGCAAACGCAACACGGGTACGCGGCTGCGTTTTTGGCCTGACGGCGGTTACTTCGACACGCCCAAGTTCGCTCTCAAACCGCTCAAGCACCTGCTGCGCGCCAAGGCCGTGCTATGTCCTGGCTTGACCGTGAAATTGTTCGATGAGGCAAGCGACGAGCGCGTTGAATGGTTTTACGCAGATGGCTTGCGTGACTATCTGGGCGGCCTGCTTGAGTTTCGTGAGCGCCTGCCGGCCGACCTGTTCATGAGCAAATTGGCGCGCGAATCCGAGCAAGTTGAATGGGCGCTGGCGTGGGTTCCGCCGGGTGAAGGTGGCAACTTCGAATTGGCGCAGGAAAGTTATGTCAATCTGATTCCCACCGCGCAAGGCGGTACGCATGTGAACGGCCTGCGCTCCGGCTTGACCGAGGCACTACGCGAATTCTGCGATTTCCGCAGTCTATTGCCACGCGGCGTCAAACTGGCTCCGGAAGACGTTTGGGATCGCGCCAGCTACGTGCTCAGCATGAAGATGACCGACCCCCAGTTCAGCGGCCAAACCAAGGAACGGCTGTCGTCTCGGCAAGCCGCCGCATTCGTCGAGGGTGCCGCTCACGACGCTTTTTCTTTGTATCTGAACCAGCATGTCGAGATAGGCACACAGATCGCCCAACTCGCGATTGATCGCGCCACCGCGCGCTTGAAGACCGAGAAGCAGATTGTTCGCAAGAAAATCCTGCAAGGCCCTGCCCTGCCCGGCAAGTTGGCCGACTGTGCAAGCCAGGATCTATCGCGTACCGAGCTGTTCCTGGTCGAAGGCGACTCCGCAGGCGGCAGCGCCAAACAGGCACGCGACAAGGACTTTCAAGCGATTCTGCCGCTGCGCGGAAAAATTCTGAACACGTGGGAAGTGGAAAGCTCGGGCGTACTGGCTTCGACGGAAGTGCACGACTTGGCGGTTGCCATCGGTTGCGACCCAGGCGTCAACGACATCAGTGGTTTGCGCTATGGCAAGGTCATCGTGCTGGCCGATGCGGACTCCGATGGTTTGCATATCGCAACGCTGCTTTCGGCACTATTTCTGAAGCACTTTCCCGAACTGGTGCGCGCCGGCCATGTCTTCGTGGCGATGCCGCCGTTGTTTCGCATCGATATCGGCAAGCAGGTGTTTTACGCCCTCGACGAAGAAGAGAAACGCCTGCTGCTTGATCGCATTGAGCGCGAAAAGATCAAGGGTCAAGTGAACGTCACCCGCTTCAAAGGTTTGGGTGAGATGAACCCTTCCCAGTTACGCGAATCCGCCATCCATCCGGACACTCGCCGCCTGGTGCAACTGACGGTGGAAGATCCGCTGGTGACCAGTGCGTTGATGGACATGCTGCTCAACAAGAAGCGCGCATCCGATCGCAAGCACTGGCTGGAGACCAAGGGCGATCTGGCAACCTTGGAAATCTGACTCGCTCAGACGCAAGCGGCTCAGGCTGCCTAGTCGACAGCGACCTGCAGCATCCGCCGCAACAAAGCTTGCAAGCGCTCCGCCTCGGCCGGTTTCCATGCCGTGGTTTCCTCGTCCATATAAGTACTTTGCGCCAGCTCCAACTGCACTGCTTCGACGCCTTCCACTGGCCTTCCGTAATGACGGGTGATGTAGCCGCCCTTGAAGCGACCATTCAGCACCCAGCTGTAGTCGAACTGCGACGCAGTGGCGGCAGCGACTCGCGACTCCACCAGCGATCCGCAGCTGTGCCCTTCAGCTGTACCTAGGTTGAGATCGGCCAGGCGGCCTTCGAACAGCCACGGTAGCTGCGAGCGAATGGAATGCGCTTCCCACAGGATCGCTCGACCATGCAGGGCGCGTTTGCGTTCGAGCTCGTCGCGCAAGGCATCGTGGTAAGGCCGCCAATAACGCTGGATACGGTCGCCGACCTCATCGGCTGATGGTGCTTCGCCGTCCAGATACACCTCACCACCATCGAATCGCTGCAGTGGACACAAACCGGTGGTGTTGCGGCCCGGATACAGACTGGCGTCGTCTGCCGAGCGATTGAGGTCGACCACATAGCGGGAAAAGCGCGGGGTCAGGATCGAAGCCCCCATGCGTCTGGCAAACGCATACAACCTGGCGACGTGCCAATCCGTATCCGGCACGGCACGTGCGGACGGCGTCATTCGCGGCACCAGCTCTGGAGGCAAAGCAACGCCGTCGTGCGGGATGCTCACCAGCAATGGCGAGCGTCCTTTGATGAGGCGGGCGATATGGGTCATATCACTCGCCGCTTATCGCGATGGCCATCCATGGCTTGAATTTCTCCGATTCAACAAATCGATTCAGCGCGTAGGGGCCGCAGTCGCGCACACCGTTGCGGTTCCACCAAACTGCAGACGGCTGATGGACTTGGTCTGCGTCACGCCACCCAACACCGTAGTGAAAGTGCCGGTTTCACCATCACTGAAACTCAAAGTCGCGGTGCCAACGGCAGAAGGCGCGCCAGCAGCCGGTTGCCCATTGATCTGCAGGAACGGCGTCCCATTGGGCTGTCGAAACAGTGAACCGGTGAACGTGCCGTTGGGTTGCCGCGCGGTAACCGCAACAAAAAATACAGGTTCGCGATCGCTGTCGTAGGTGTACCAGGTCGCGAACAGGCTGTTGTCGAGATGGCTCATATGCAGCCCCCAGCCTGGACGAGTCGCCCCGCCCCACCACAAATCACTGAAATTGGTGGCAGTGGCGCGTGATGGCGTGGGTGACGCCGTGCAGCGCAGTTCACTGGCGCCGAACGGAAACCGGCTCAGCGTTTTGGTCTGGGTGGTGCCGTTGACCGTGTAAGTCAAGTTGAGCTGTTCGGTTCCGCTGAAACGCAGGCTGGCCTGACCAAGAATTGAGCTGGCTTCGGCCGCGTTGCCCGGCGTACGATCAAACGGCACGCCGGTGTAGCGCTCGATGGCCCCGGAGTAGCTGCCGTCCGCACCACGCCCTGACGGCGTCAACAGGAACCAAGCGGGTTCGCCGTCGCTGTCATAGGTGAACCAACCGGTGGCCAATACACTGCCTTGGTCGACGGTAAACAAGCCCCAACCGTTCTCACTGGGATCCCACCACGTGGCAGACAACAACTCGGGGTTTGAAATCGCCAGCGGATTGGCGCGCTGATATACACCCAACTGACCAGGCACCGCACCGGCCGCCAAGTTGCCAGCGGCGGAATCGAATGAAAGCCGACTACCGTCAAAATTGAAGCTGGGACGGTTGGCGGCGCCGTCTGTCTGTTGACCCGCATCGGTGGTCGCCAAGCGCGACACCCGCTTCTCTTCGACTTCAACCACCACCAGATCAGCAACGGCATTGGTATCTGCACTGGTCGGATCAAGATTGGTCGCGGCAGTGACGAAGCCTACGAAGCGACCGTCGCCCGACATCGTTGCCTGTGTGCTGGCACCATTGGCACTCGCACCCGCGGCCGTTTGACTCACCCGCTCTACCACCCGCTCGGCGACGTTGAACACGTACACATCGCGGATGCTGTTGGCGTCACTTGGAACCAGCGGTAAATCGGTTTCAAAGGCCACCCGTAAACCAGACAGGTCGATGTCGCCCCCGGTGCTATTGGCGCCCGCCGCGCCGCAGCTGCCGCCTGCGGCGGGGGCACTGATCGGCATCATCACGCCGGTCAGCATGTTGCGCAGGACCATATTCGTCCCACTGTTTGGGCATGCCGCCGGGGTGCTGGCCAAGGTGTTTTTGGCAGTCGTCTCGAAAGCGACCCAAGCACCGTCGGCCGAAATACTTGGCTTGCCTGCAACGCCATTACTGTTGGTGCTGGTGTCTGTCCCGTTGGCCGCCACCGACTTGCAGGTGACACAGCGCTCGGGGCCGGGCGTCACCGCGTTGCCGTTGCGGATCAGCGGCAGCAGGTACACGTTGCGCTGGCCAACTTGGCCCTCAGAGGCGTTGGTGGTCTCTCGGGTGAGCACCAGTGCATTGCCGTTGGCAGCGATTTGCGGCGCCGTGCCAGTGCCAGCCGTTGCGGCAGGCGCTACCATCTGGGTGCTGCCGGTCAGCAGGTTGCGCAACATCAAAGCGGAGCCGCTGGTCTTCAAACGCGCCTCACGCGATTTGCGGCTCTCACCCAACAGCGATTGCGGCACCGCCGCTGGCGCGACGAAAACAACAAAGTTGCCGTCATTGGAAACTGTGGGCTCAGTGGCGTTGCCGTTGATGGCGGTGCCGCCGTTGTCGACGCTGATCCGAGTCACCGCTCCGGTCTGCGTATCCACCCGGAGAATTTGCGAGACACCTTGTGGTGAGCCGCTGGCCAAGTTGGTGGCCATGGTTTGAAACACCACAAAGCGACCATTGCCACTGGCAACCGCTGATTGACTCGGTGCGTTCGCGAACGGCGTGAGCGCGCCCACTTGGGCAGCGGCATCCGACCCGCGAATCTCGTACACGTAGCGGCCGTTGATCACCGAGCCGCGCCGATTGCTGGTCAGAGCCAGCAGATTGCCATCCAGCAGAGCGCCGTTGGTCGCCGACCCCACCAACTCCACTGCCGAACCGGGCGCACCGCGTCCAATGGCAAAACCTGCACGCGCCGAGTCGCCACCGCGACCGCTGGCGTCGCCGCCC
This sequence comes from Lysobacterales bacterium, assembly GCA_038215505.1. Lineage (GTDB taxonomy): Bacteria > Pseudomonadota > Gammaproteobacteria > Xanthomonadales > Xanthomonadaceae > JANNWF01. The sequence goes on along the minus strand of JBBQQV010000046.1, from coordinate 2,870 downwards.
GATGCTTGTCCGGTCTCCCAGCGAATCTGGCCATAATTGAAAACAATGTCGAAGTCGCCCGCACGCCGATCCGCTCGACTCACCAGAATCAGCTGAAAACTATTGCGATTGCTGTGCGAAGTGCTGCTCGAAAAGTAATCGACGTTGATCCAGTTCGCGCCAAACGCCGGCCGCCCTTCATAAGTCCCAACGCCGTATGTCACCGCGTCACCCGCCGCTCTGGTGTCAACGTCGGCGAAAAAAGGCGCAATGATCAGCCGATCCGTCGCCAGCAGCGGAAACGGCGTGAACTCGGCCAATTCCGCGCCGAACGTGACATTGCCATTGTTGTTGACGTGCAAACGATCAACGGTGACGCCGAACAAATTGATAGCGAATCCAATAGGCACTGGCCCGGTGGAGCCGTCATCGTTGCGCGGCAAGGTGTTGCTGTTGAAGCCTGCGACGATTGCCTGAGTCTGGCTGTGGGCCAAACCGGGAAACAAGACCACCAGCAGGCTGGCGAACGCAACAACGCGAATCAATCGAATGGCCATGGCGACAACCTTTGAGTAGTCACTAGCCGATACCTGCGCAAGCGGCAGCAATGCAATCGCTATGCGAAGCGGGCCAGCTTTGAGTGTCTATCAACGATAGCCCCGTCTGATGACGAAAACAAACTGACGTTGCTTAAAGTGCGCCGTTGCTGCGGCTACCGTGCGAAACGTAGCGGCGAGTAGGGCTGGGGATCGAGACTTGGCGAGCGCTCGCAGACCAGGTCGGCGAGCAACTGCCCGGTCGCCGCTGACATGCTGACACCCAACATGCCATGCCCACAGGCCAAGAACAGTCGCGGATGGCCCGGTGCGGCACCGATCAAAGGCAGATCATCCCAAGTCATCGGTCGCCACCCGAACCACTCTGCTTGCCGCTCGGGACCTTCGGGGTGATGCAAAAATGTGCATGCGCCGCGTCGCAAGGCATCCAGCCGAGTGCGATTGAGGCGACTGTCAAAGCCAGAGAATTCCATCGTGCTGCCGAGCCGAAATCCGCTGCCCCAGGTCGTCACACAGACTGCGGGCTCTTTAAGCACCAGCGGACGCCGCGGCACCAAAGCGGGCTTGCTGTAGGTAATGGAATAACCTTTGCCCGGCTGAATGGGAACCGATAGGCCGAGCGGCGCCAACAATTGAGGTGTCCAAGCACCGGTCGCGACGACCAGGTGATCGGCGCGATAGGCTTGGCCATCGTCCAGTCGTGCTTCCGCCCCGCGCTGGTCAACAGCAATTTGTCGAACACCTGAACCCGAATGAATTACGCCACCGCCTGAAAGTACCAGGCGCGCCAACTCAGCGACGTATTGATCGGGTCGAAGGCAGGCGTCGCCCGGGAAAAACATGCCACCTGCCAGGCCCGGTTTGAGCGCAGGCTCTTCTACGATCAATCGCTCGGCGCTCCATTGCTCCACGCCAATTCCCAAGCGCTGCAGATCTTCCGATTCGGTGGCTACGCGACGTGCGGTCTTCGCTTCGCGAAATGCGTAAACAAGTCCGCTCTCGACGAACTCACATTGCAGATCGAAATCCCGAATGAGATCGACGAGTAGTTGGCGCGAGACATTCAACAGACTTGCCCGGGCCTGAGCGGAGGCAAGCCAGTCGCGACGATTGCAGCGCTGCGAAAATCGCCACAACCAGGCAAACAGGGTCGGATCGAATCGGCTGCGAATGTACAGTGGTGAATCCGCGCGCAACATCCCGCGCAACGCTTGGGCAACGACCCCAGGGGCGGCCAACGGCGGCGCGTGGCTGGGAGTGATGGTGCCGCAGTTGCCATGCGAACTGCCGGCACCGACCGCCGTTTGCTCAAGCACGCGAACACTGCGCCCCGCCGCCAACAGGTAATGCGCACAAGCGAGTCCGATCACACCGGCACCGATGATAATCACATCGGTTTTCTCGTTCGAGCCAGTCGACTCCACAGGCTGCGTGGCGCACTCCTTATTGGGCGTCATCGGGATGGCCGGCCGGTTCGCGACGTAGTGTGAATATTCTAGATGGCAAGCTCACACTTAGCCCCACGCAGCCCGGAATTATCTCGGGCAAAGCAATCACTTTGGAGAGGGTAACCCGATGGCCAAGTTCAAGTCCGCTGCAAAAGGCAAGTCAAACGAAAAAGCATCGCCCAAGGCGAAGAATCCGGCCGAGCTTTTGCAAGCGAAAGCAGAAGTGTTGTCGAAGTCGATCATGGACTCCGCGCAGCAAATCTGGATGGCCGGCATGGGTGCATTCGGCCGCGCGCAGGGTGAAGGCACGAAGATGTTTGAGTCGCTGGTTGCTGAGGGCGTGCACCTCGAAAAGCGCACCCGCAATTTGGCGACTGGCAAAGTTGACGCAGTGCGTGACGCAGTGGAAAGCCGCGTCGGTCAGGTAAAAGAGCGCGCCGCGGATACATGGGACAAGCTGGAAAAGGTGTTCGAAGACCGCGTTCAGCGGGCTTTGGTGCGTCTGGGCGTGCCGGGTCGCGACGACCTGAAAGCGCTGATCCAACGGGTTGATCAACTCAACGCCGAGTTGCGCAAGCTGGGCACAAAATCCGCCGCACCTGCTGCCGCAAAGCCCGTTACAAAGCCGGCCGCCAAAGCAGCCGTGAAAGTTGCTGCCAAGCCCGCCGCAAAGAAGGTCGCCAAGAGCGTTCCTGCGGCCAAGCCGGCAGCACCTGCCAAGGCTGCCAAGGTGAGTAAGGCGGCAGCGAAGCCCGCGGCCGCGCCTATCACCGACGCCACTGACTGATTTGATTCTTTGAAATGACAGGCGGCAGAGACGGTTCTGCCGCCACTCTTGACGCCCGCCAGCCCTCAAACGACGCCGCAGCTCCCTCCCCTTCGGCTT